>WQXC01000021.1 GCA_009785045.1 Treponema sp.
CGCCTGACCCCTGTTACTATTTTTATTAAATCAGAGGCAACCTTATGCCGTTCCAGATCGGTTAAATATTCAGGGCGAGATATATTAAGTTTTTCCAGCATATAAACCTCTTTTTACCGTTTTCTACGATTATAATAGAAAATGAATAAAAGTCAAGCGATTTCTACGAAAATCGTAGAAATAATAAAAATTATCTGCGATTTCTACGAATTTCGTAGAAACTGCCAATATGTAAGTCCAATTAAATACTTATACGTCTGTATGCGGGAAAGTTCCCCCCTGAACGGAGTATATTCCCGGAGTGAAGGGGGCTTTACCGCATACAGACATTTTTATTGTAAAATTCATTTTAATTGCGGGTATACACCCAGGCATGGCCTTTTTTCCCAACCCTGGTGACCACTTTCATCTTAGTTAGCACATACAGTGCTTTTCTTGCCATCTCGGTTTTGATGCCTGCTTTCTGTGCCAACAGAGAAACCGTAAACTCCTCGCCTTTTTTGAACGGAACAAAAAAGCGCATATAATCGTTCTTTTTCGAAAAAATGACGCTTTCATGGTAAGCGGACAATAGTTTATCCTGTTTACTTATTCCCTTGCGCCGCCAGGAGCCCTTGCCGTCTTTTATGCGTTTTTCGGTGATATCGGCAAGGACAACTTCCACCGATACGCCGCGCAACAGCGGTAATTCGGGAGCCGATAGGAGAGCGTCAAATAAATTCCAAAGGGAGCCGCGTGAAGGGCTTTTTCGCCTGTAAAGGAGATTCCCTTTTGTGTCATATACTTCGATTTTTTTTATTATTGCGATCGGATGGATTATACGTACTTTTGCGTTTTTTGCAAGTTCACTAACTTTTTTCTTTAATGGACCAAAACTGCCTGTTTGAACTTCAATATATTCACCGTCTTTACGTAAACCATCTGCGACATAATCACCGGTTTCAACTTCGGTCTTTCCGCCGGGACCGGTGTATTGAAATTTAAGTGTTTTGTGCAGCGAACTTTCGTTTCTGGTACCTATCGATTTATTCCGTGTATTCAAGCAATTCCTCGGCGCTGAGTAAATCAAGAAAATGATACGTTTCACTTACGCCTGTTCTTTCTTCGGTTTTTATTCCCGCAACCTTGAAAACAATCATTTTATTTGTAGGCAGAGGCAGGCTAAGAACATTGCCGTTCATGTCAACAAGAGTGTTAAAAGGCAGGCGTCCCCGTATTTCCTGAATATCGCCTTCCGGAAAAACTATGAAAAATTCGCTTATATGCATGTCTAAATAATAGCGAAAGAGCCAAATTCACGCAATTATCCCGATCTACTACATAAGCGTTAAGCGGAATTAGCGTTTTTTTGCATTTTTTTTCAAAAATATTATGAATAGTGCTTGACGATAACCGTTTACCGTGTAAAATGATATTGGAATGGGAAGAAGTGGGATGAAGTAGGAAAAAGTGGGATGAGATTGCTGATAGAGGATATTACATTAGAAAAAAAGGGAGATAGAAAAAGGTAGTATGGAATTGCTTACTGGGGAATACAACGCTACGTTAGATGAAAAAGGCAGAGTTAGTTTGCCGGCTCAACTGCGTAGAATATTGGATGATTCACAACTCACAATTACTCAATGCGATTATGAAAATTGTCTTTGGCTTTTCCCAACAAGTGTCTATATGGAATTACTAACGCAGTACAGCAAAAATACAAATTTGTTATCTAAAAAAGATCGTGACTTCAGACGGCGCATTTTTAATTCTCATTCAATAGAAATTGATAAAGCGGGAAGAATTCCCATTACCCAAAGTTATCGTGAATTTGCAGGATTATCAAAAGATTGTGTAATTCTGGCTCAGGGTGAATATATCGAAATCTGGGACGAAGAGCGTTATCAGAAATGTTTAACAGAAAGCAAAAATGACTTCTTTACAGCATCCGAAGAACTTGGAAGTAAATTAAAGAACAATACGGGGAGCGGGGAATAATGGAACATATTCATAATTCCGTTATGGTTAATGAAGTCCTCGATTTACTTGGTCCAAGGGGAAAGAACGAATGGATAGTGGATGCAAACGCCGGAGAGGGCGGTCATTCTGAAGCTTTCCTGTCTAACTTCTCTGACGTTAAACTTGTCGCAATTGACGCAGACAGCGAAATCCTGAATATTGCAAAAAAACGGCTGGAAACATATGCAGATCGCACTCATTTCTACTGCGGTTGGTCGCATGATTTTTTTGCGGAATATCCGTCTCAGTTTAAAAGACCGGATACTATTCTTTTTGATTTAGGAATCAGTTTTTATCATTATAAGAAGAGCGGCAAAGGTTTTACATTTGAAAAAGATGAATTCCTTGATATGCGTATTGATACTTCATCAGGGATCACCGCAGCCGACCTTCTGGCGCGTCTTCCTGAACGCGAACTGGCAGACCTTCTATACAATAATGCAGAAGAGCGCTATTCGCGAAGAATTGCCTCTCTGATAGTCAGTGACAGACAAAAATCAACAATTACGACCACTTCGGCTCTTGCCGACCTGGTTCAAAGGGCTGTGCCGGCTTCTTACAGGCACGGACCAATACATCCCGCGACAAGGACTTTTCAGGCCCTGCGTATCGCGGTAAACGGAGAGCTAACACGGCTTCCATCGCTCCTTGAGGCGGCGCTTAGGGTTCTTGAGCCGGGGGGACGGCTTGGGATCATCAGTTTTCATTCATTAGAGGATAGAATTGTTAAAAACTTCTTTAGAACAATGAATAAAAACTGTACTTGCCCCGAAAATGCGCCGATTTGTAAATGTATAGGGCATCGCTCAGTCAACTTGCTGACAAAAAAGGGTATTACACCTGCAAAAGACGAGATTGAGCGCAACCCTCCATCCAGAAGCGCCAGACTGCGTGTTGTGGAAAAAGTATTAGACGGGGATGACAATGATTAGACGTTACTTATTACTTTACTTTTTGGTTCTTACCATTCCTTTGTGCCTTGGGCTTTTAGTCTGGCAGTCCAACAGGTATCAGAGTCTGACCAAAGAAATTACTCGTCTGGAGCAGACCCAGGCAGAATGGATAGAAAGCAATAAAAAGCTTATTGCCGGTATTGGAGAGTATTCATCACCGGAAAGAATAGAAAGTCTTGCCAAAGACCGGCTGGATTTGCAAAAGATACCACCTGAGTATTTTCTTCAGGTACGAATAATGGGGGGGAAGGGGCATGGATACTAGCCTGCTTGGCATTGGCGAGCTATCTAATTTGCTTGGAGCGCGCCATATTTCGTTTGCTGCTGACAAAGGTTTTTCTTCTGTATCCATTGATTCCCGTACCGTCAAAGAAGGCGGGCTCTTTTTTGCTCTTGAAGGCGCTTCAAATGACGGACATGCATTCGTTAAGACTGCTTTTAGTTCTGGCGCAAGCGCAGCGGTGGTTGCTTCTTCCAAACTTGAAAAATTTGATCTTGAAAATATTGCCCAATCCATGGGAAAAGATTTAATTGTTGTTGGTAATACTCTTAAAGGTTTGCAGGATTCCGCCAGGATTTACCTTGATAAGTTTCCAAAACTGGTAAAAATCGGAATTACAGGCTCCTCAGGAAAGACAACCACTAAAGAGATTACTGCTGCCATTATCTCATGCGAAAAAAATATTATTAAAAACGAAGGAAACCTTAATTCCGAGACAGGACTGCCGTTATCTGTTTTCCAGGTGAGAGATTGCCATGAAGTTGGAATTTTCGAGCTTGGCATGAACAGACCGGATGAGATTTCAGAAATTGCAGAAGTTCTTAAACCAAACATCGCTTTGGTTACAAATATAGGTTCTGCCCATATCGAATATTTCGGCAGTAAAAGTAAAATAGTTAACGAAAAAAAATGTATTTACAAATTCCTGGGAAGTGATGATGTCGCTCTTGTTCCGGAAAACGATGAGTATGCACACGAGCTTGCAGACGGAGTTACGGGAAAAATTAAATATTACGGGGCTAACAGCTTTGAAGAATTTGAGGGAGCGCGCAGTCTTGGTCTTAACGGTACAGAAATTATCTGGGCTGGCGAAAAAATTAATTTTGCCCTGCCGGGTAAACATAATCTGGAAGATGCATTTGCGGCTATTGCGATAGCAAAAGAAGTTTCTGCCGGGAAAAAGGCGATAATTTCTGGTCTTGAATCAGTTAAGCCGCTTTTTGGCAGGTTAGAGATTCTTAACGGAAAGCGCGCGACTGTTATTCGCGACTGTTACAATGCAAATCCTGAATCAACGGCGAAAAGCATTGAATTCTGCGATTCGCTTGAATGGCCCGGCAGAAAGATTTATGTAATTGCCGATATGCTCGAACTTGGCGGCAATTCCGCTATGGAGCATAAAAAATTAGGTTTTCTTTTGTCTGTATCCATGGCAAAAAAGATTTTTCTGTTTGGTAAAGAAATTGAGTCTGCGGCAGAATGCCTAAAAGATAACGGCAGGGATTTTTTCTATGTTAATGACATCGATGCTCTTTCCTGCGCTCTTGATGGCTGCGTAAATCAGGGTGATTTTGTATTGCTAAAGGGTTCACGCGGATGCGCTCTGGAAAGATTAAGTGATATGTTAACGGGGGATAAATAATGTTAATAGAATTTTTTGATCTGTTGTTCAGTTATTTTTCTCCGTTCCGCCTTATTGGTTATCTTACATTCCGCAGCGCTTTTGCAGCTCTAACTACTTTATTAATCTGTTTTGCATTCGGCGGACGAATTATTGAATTCTTAAGAAAATTAAAGATTGGTCAGTCTGTGCGCGAAGACGGACCGCAGACGCATCTTGTTAAAACAGGAACGCCTACAATGGGCGGTATATTTATTATTATTTCTGTCGTTATTGCAATGTTATTCTGGGGTGATTTGCAAAACAGAGTTGTATGGATTACAATGAGCGCCTTTGTCGCGTTTGGCGTGATTGGCTTTCTTGATGATTACCTTAAAGTGGTGCGTCATAATTCAGCGGGGCTTCCTGCATGGGCAAAACTTGCAGGGCAATTTGCTGTTGCCATTGCTGTTGTATTAATAATTTATTTTACTGGCGGCGAAAATACAACCGCTTTGTATATTCCATTCTTTAAAGATCCTGTTTTAGATATGGGTTTCTGGTGGATTCCTTTTGCGGTGCTACTGGTTGTTGGTGAATCCAACGCTGTTAATTTTTCTGATGGGTTAGACGGTCTTTTGGCAGGATTATTAATTATTGTTTTTCTTACCCTTGCAGCTCTTACTTACATTACGGGGCGCATCGATTTTTCTGAATATCTGGGTATACCGTATATTCCGGAGGCTGGAGAACTTACAGTGTTCTGCCTTGCGGCAGCCGGCGCCTGTGTTGGGTTTTTATGGTTTAATGCGCATCCTGCCGAAGTCTTTATGGGAGATGTAGGCAGCCTGTCGCTGGGCGGTGTAATTGCCGTTATTTCGCTTATTACAAAAAAAGAAATTTTAATTCTTGTTATTGGAGGAGTATTTGTACTTGAGATAATGTCTGTAATAATACAGGTTTTATCTTTCAAGATTCGCAAAAAAAGAGTTTTTAAGATGGCGCCATTGCATCATCATTATGAACTTTTAGGATGGTCGGAAATTAAGACAGTGATCCGGTTCTGGATTTTGGGCGGACTCTTCGCAATTATTGCCCTATCAACTTTGAAAATACAATAGGAAAAATGAATGTATCAATTAGATGTAGAAAGAATGCAGGGACAAAAAACAATTCATCTCTTTTATTTATGCATTATTCTATTGCTGGGAACAGGACTTGCAACTCTTTACTCTGCATCATATGCATTTGCAGCGCGCTTTTTCAGATACGGAAATTATTTTATTGTAAGACAGGTCATTTTCTGCGCGGCAGGAATAATCTTGTTTTTTGTATTTTCCAGGATCAAACTTGACTTTTTAAGAAAATGTATTTTACCTCTTGTTTGTATTGCGGCATTTCTGTGCGTTCTTACGCTGGTTCCTGGAATCGGTATTGAACGCTACGGCGCTTCGCGCTGGATAGAAGTTGGTTCGCTTTCGTATCAGCCTTCCGAGATGGTAAAGTTTGTGCTTCCGCTGTATCTGGCGCATTTACTGGATAAAAAATCAGATAACCTTGATAATTTTTATTCAGGTATACTTCCACCGATTTTGGTTACGGGGCTTTTCTTTGGACTTATTTATATGCAAAATAATTTTTCTACAGCAGTTTTTCTTGTGTTTAACGCAATGATTATATTTTTCCTTGCAGGAATGCGTTTTCGTTATTTTCTGGCGGCTATTGCCATGATTATTCCCATTTCTGCGCTTTTGGTTTTTACAAAAGAACATAGGGTAAGGCGTTTGGTTAGTTTCCTTAGACCTGAATGGGATCCGCTTGGAGCCGGCTTCCAGGTTAACGCCAGCCGTGATGCGATAATATCAAGCGGTTTTTGGGGGAAGGGCATAGGAGAGGGAACTCGCAAAATTTCAAGCATTCCGGAAATTCATTCTGATTTTATTTTCAGCGCATATGTAGAAGAAACAGGTTTTATTGGATTGTTATTGTTCTTTGTACTGTTTACTGTTTTTGCTGTTATTGGATATAGAATTGCATTGAACAGTAAAACAATATTTGGTAAATTACTTGCTGCAGGACTTACAACGATGATAACATCGCAGGCGCTTTTGAATACAGCAGTAGTTTCCGGCGCTCTTCCTGCTACCGGAATACCGCTTCCTTTCTTTTCAGCGGGTGGTTCTTCGCTGATTACAACTCTTATTTGCGCAGGATTAATTGCAAATATTGCAAGAACAGGCGGCGTTAACAGCCAAAGTTCAAGTAATGCCGTAACGGAGGATAATAATGAGTACTGATTATTATTTTGTTTCTTCCGAAAATATCGGCGTAAAAAAGAAATCTGCAGGCAAGGTAGAAAAAGGTCTTAAAAGACTTTTAATTGTTGCTGTTATTATTTTTATCGCGGAATTAATCTGGCTTTTTGGCATAAGCCCGTTTATTCCTTTTTCCACAGTTGATGTTCATGGATTCCAGGGACTTAATCGCGCTCAGATTCTTGCTATTTCCGGAATCGATGACAATTCTTCTTATATGTCAAGTAATGTTACAGAAATTCGGGACAGGCTGTCCGCCCATATTCTTGTGGAATCCGCAGTTGTGATAAAACGTTTTCCGGATAAATTATCAATTTTCCTTAATCCGCGCCGTCCTGCCGCCGTTACGCTGACAACAATTAACTCCAGGCAGGTTCCAATATTTATTGACAGGTTTGGCGTGTTCTACAAAATAGGACAAGGTGATTCTCAGGATAGAACTGATATTCCGGTTCTTTCTGGAATAGAAAACCCGCAGCTTAATATGCGGCTTCCTGCATCTCTGGTTTCGCTTGTGGAAAATCTTTCGGAAATTGCTTCTGTTTCGCCTGAATTGTTATCTGCAATTTCTGAAATACGAATAGAAAGAAAAACATGGGATGGTTATGAACTTGTGCTTTTTCCGGTTCATAGTTCAATTAGGGTAAGGGTAGAGAACAATTTAACGGAGGATACGCTCAGATACATGTTGCTTATGCTTAATGTGTTTGAATCGGAAATGAATAAACCTTTGGAAATTGATTTTAGATCCGGTATGGGTTCATATAAAATAAAGGAGCAATCCTGATGAGTAATAATATTGTTGTATCGCTTGATATTGGCTCAACATGCGTACGCGCAGTTGTCTGTGAACGTGACACAGATGGAAGCCTTAAAATAATCGGAGCAGGTATACGTCCGTCTACAGGCTTAAGAAAAGGCGTGGTTGTAAATATCGAAGCCACTCTAAAGGCAGTAGCTGCCGCTGTTGAAGATGCAGAAATGATGAGCGGGCTTGAAGTAACAGACTGCTGGACCGGAATCGGCGGTAATCACATAAACGGAATTAATTCGCGCGGAGTAGTCGGCGTTACTGGTAAAAAGAAAGATGCGCGGGAAAGAGAAATAGGGCAGGAAGATATTGATCGCGTAATTGAAGCCGCAAAAGCAGTTGTAATTCCTACAGACAGGCAGATACTGGAAGTTATTCCGCAGAATTATAAAGTTGATGATCAGAAAGGGATAAGGAATCCCATGGATATGATCGGTGTTCGCCTTGAATCTGAAGTGCATATTATTACCTGCGCAGTAACAGGCGCGCAGAATATTATTAAATGCGTTAACCGCGCAGGTTTCCGCGTAAACGAACTAATCCTGCAGACACTCGCGGCAGGCCGCGCTGTTCTTACCCAGGACGAAATGGATCTTGGTGTTGTGTTAATTGATCTTGGCGGCGGTACGACGGATATACTTGTTTATATCGAAGGAACTCCTTTCTCTACCTACACAATTCCTGCCGGAGGGACACAAGTTACAGGAGATATCTCCATACTTAAAAATATTTCGCTTGAAAATGCAGAAAAAATTAAAATTGATGCCGGCTGCTGCTGGGATGGAATGCTGGATGCAGATGAAACTGTTATTGTTCCTGGTGTCGGAGGCAGGCCGCCAATGTCAATTCCAAGATCGCAGATTTTAACAATTATTAAACCCAGAATGGAAGAAATATTTAAACTTGTTAAGCAGCATCTGGATACTTTAAACCTTCCGCGTCCTTTGGGTGGAGGTGTTGTCCTGACAGGCGGCGGAGCGCAGTTAACAGGCGTAGTTGAGCTTGCAAACAGTATCCTGAAGCTGCCTGCAAGGCTGGGAAGCCCTATTGCTACGCAGGATTTGGGAGGATTGGTGGAAGAGTATCGGATTCCTTCCTATGCTACTGCTATTGGGCTTGCGCTGGAAGGAGACAGAAGAGCAGCAGCGGATTCTGCAGACAGGGGATTTGAAACGCGTCAGGGTGAAAAAAAGAGCGGTGCTCTTATCGATAAATTTAAATCATGGTTAAAAGAGGAATTTTTTTAATTTGACCTAAAAACAGGGGGAGGGGAATTAAATGAACGTATTAGCGGTATGTGAACTCAAAACGGGTCCGCAGTTTAGAACAGAAGGTCAGGAAGTATCCGGTGTAAAGCCACAGGTGCTTCAGTTTAAACCACAGGAGATGTCAATGCCAGCATCTCTGCAGAAAACATGTCTGCGCAATGATTTGCCGGCAATTATCAAGGTTATCTCTGCCGGCGGCGGCGGCGGTAACGCATTAAACCGCATGATCGATGCCAATATGGCAGGCGTTGAATTTATTGCGGCTAACACGGACATCCAGGATCTTTACAAAAAAAGCAGAGCGGATGTTAAGGTGCAGCTTGGCGCCGAAGTAACTGGCGGCCGCGGAGCCGGCGGAAATCCTGAAAGGGGAGAAAGAGCAGCGCTTGAAGATCAGGTTGCGATAGCCGAAAGCCTAAAAGGCGCTGACATGGTTTTTATTACTGCAGGTATGGGCGGAGGAACAGGAACAGGTTCTGCTCCGGTTATTGCAAAAATTGCAAAACAATTGGGCGCTCTTACTGTAGCTGTTGTTACAACACCGTTTGAATTCGAAGGCCGTTATAAAACGAGGCTTGCCGAAGAAGGAATTGCAAAATTACGGGAAGAAGTAGATACATTAATTGTAATTCCAAACCAGTTATTATTTAAAATAGTTGATAACACAACTTCCTATAACAAGGCATATATGCTGGCAGACGAAATATTATGCCGCGGAGTGCAGGGAATCTCTGAACTAATAACCGAAACAGGTTTTCAGAATACCGATTTTGCTGATGTGGAAACTGTCATGAAAGGCAAAGGCGATGCGTTAATGGGTATTGGTTTTGGTTCAGGCGAAAACCGCGCCATGGATGCTGTTAAAAGCGCAATTGATAATCCGCTTCTTGAAGATACATGCATAGACGGCGCTACAGGGGTTTTAATCAATATTGCAGGACCGGAAGATATAACAATTATCGAAATTCAGAATATTGTTAAAGCCATTAAAGAAAAATGCGATCCGGAAGCTCATATTATTCAGGGTCTTCGCATAGCTCCAGAATTTGAAAACAGTATTCAGATAACGGTTATTGCGACAGGTTTTAAGGAAAATAGGTACCTGGGTATTAATCAGACAACCGCTGTAAAAAATGTAGAGTCTGATTTTATAAATTACAATGAATATGTAAAGATGGTCGAAAGAACAAAAAGACCGGAATATCTTTCATATTTACCGCACCGTGAGTATCAGGATGATTTGGATGTTCCGTCTGTAATTAGAAAACATAATTATCAGGCTGAAGAAAAACCGGTTTTGGATACGGCGGAGAGTTATTAATTTGAATAATACTGCTCTTGTAACAAGATACTGTTCCCGCATTGTTGCGATAGAACGCCGCGCTGTTTTGACCAAAGAATGTTATCGTTCAGAAATTATAAAATTTTTGAACTTTCTTGAAGCAAAAAAAATCCCCCTGGAAACTACAGACGCAGCTGTACTTGTTGATTATCTTGATATGCGCAGTAACATGAACAAAATTGAATCCCGTACTACGGCAAAGGCAATATCCGCTTTAAGGTCTTTTTACCGGTTTGCCGCAGATGAAGGACTGGTAAAAGATAACCCAGCCGATTTGCTGGAAATTCCAAAACGAAGGATGAAACTTCCGGAAGTTATGGATAAAAAAACAATCGAAGACCTTTTGGGAATGATTGATGTGTCAACTCCAAAAGGCTGCCGGGATAAATGTATTTATGAATTGATTTACTCGGCAGGACTTAGGGTTTCGGAAGCATCAGGATTAAACATCAGAGATATCGATATAAAGGGAGGAGTCGCAAAGGTCAAAGGGAAGGGCAATAAAGAAAGAATTGTGCTCTTTGGCAGAGAGGCGGCCGGGCAATTAAAAAATTATATTGTAAATGCAAGGCCAAAACTTGCAGGCGCTGTGAACAAGAGCCAGGCTCTTTTTATCAGCAGAAACGGAAAACGGCTTTCCAGAAAGGGTATCTGGAAAAATTATGCGAAATTAGCCTGTCTTACAGGAACTTCATCGCATATTCATGCTTTGCGGCATAGTTTTGCGACATCATTGCTGGCAGGAGGAGCGGATTTAAGAACCGTGCAGGAACTGCTGGGACACGCTGATCTTTCTACGACGCAAATTTATACCCATGTGGATACGGCAGTTTTAAGGGCAAACCACCGCCGATATCTTCCCAGACTAAGTACTGAGGAAATATGAGATTGATATGAAAAGAATAAAAGATTTTATTTTGGCTATTCTTATTCTTGGCGCTGTCGGCTCGCTTATATATTTTATATATCAAAGCGGAAGCGTCAGGACAAACAGGGAATTGGCAAAACGCATGGCAGAATTAAGCCCGCGCGGAGGTCCGCCTGAAACAATTGACGGCTTAAGAAAAGCAATTTCTCTTTATGAAGACCAGATTGAAAGAAATGTAAGAGAAGGCGCGCAGACAGGCGTTTACTGGAAGATACTTGCAATAAGGCTGGCAGACAGAAGTATGCACAATGATGCATTGGATGCTTTTGAAAGAGCTTTATATTTTAATACAGATGATGCGTCTATTTATTATTTGACCGGAGTTTCAGCAGCATCAGTAGCAAAGTCGATTGTAGGATTTTCGCCCGGCGCGGATAGACAAAGAGAGCATTATTACAGGCTTGCAGAAAACTCATATCTTAGAGCGCTGGAAATAGATGTTACATATACAAGACCCATGTACGGTCTTGGGATATTATATGTTTTTGAGCTTGACCGTCCGCAGGATGCCATTGCTCATCTTGAACGTTATTTGCAAATACTCACGTCAGATGTTTCTGCAATGTTTGTGCTTGCAAGAGCCTATTTTATGCTGGAAAACTTTCATCGTGCCATTGAATTGTACGACAGGATAGCGGATCGGACAAAAGATAAAAACATCAGGGAAGAAGCATTAAATAACAGAGATATTATTCAGGGGATAATGTATGAATGAAGTTATAAGAGAATGCGGTTTATTGCCTTTAATTATCTCTCTTTTACCCGGAATAAAAATAACGGATAAAATTATTTTATTACAGACTTTTAACAGTGAAGATGAATTATTTGTGCAATCCAAAAAAAATATAGAAGAAATTTTAAACAGAAAAATTGATGATTTTTGGGACATTAGCGAAATTGCCGAAAAAGCAGGTCGTATTGATACTGTCTGCCGAATGAGGTCTATTAAGTGGGTGTCCTGGACAGAAATGGATTATCCGCCATTATTAAGGGAAACATATGATCCGCCAGCTGTTATTTTTTACAGAGGTTTGCTTCCAAACCCGGAAAAATCCCTTTTAGGAATGGTTGGAACAAGAAATCCAAGCCGGGAATCTGCAGAACAGGCATATAAAATTGCAGGTAATCTTTCGCGTTTGGGAGTATCGGTAGTTTCCGGTCTTGCGCTTGGAATTGACGCAATGTCTCATAGGGGAAACCTGATAGGCGGCGCACCCGGATATGCAGTGTTGGGTAACGGCATTGACGAAGTTTATCCGGCTGCAAACAAACCGCTTGCAAAAAGAATACTGGATTCGGGCGGCGCGCTGATTTCTGAATATCCTCCGGGAGTACATCCAAGTAAATGGACATTTCCGGCGCGTAACAGAATTATTGCCGCCCTTTCGCGCAGTATCTTAATTGTGGAAGCGCCGGAAAAATCCGGTTCGCTTATTACAGCGGCGTTTGCTCTTGAGCAGGGCAAGGATCTTTGGGTTGCCTCCTGCGGAACAGAGTTAAATTCAAAGTTTGACAGACGAGGAACAATTAAGCTCGCAGGTGAAGGCGCAGAAATAATTAATTCTTCAATTGATGTATTGGAAAAGTGGAATATAGAGACAGGAACGCCTGTAAAAGAAAAAGTTCCTGTATTTGGTGAAAGCAGGGGAGAGCTGATATCTTCCATGGCAAGTTTTCTAAAAATTGAAATTTAAGGATGTGGTATGGCAACTGAAAAAGCTGTGAAAAAAAGCCCGGCAAAAAAGAAATCATCAAAACAGGAAAAACAAATTCTTGTTATTGTTGAATCTCCGGGGAAAGTAAAAACTATCGAGAAATATCTTGGCCCATCCTACAATGTTAAAGCATCAATGGGTCATCTTATCGATCTGCCAAAATCAAGGACAGCGATAGATGTTGAACATAATTTTGAGCCTGAATATATTACCGTTCGCGGAAGAGCTAAAATTCTTAAAGAATTGCAAACAGACGCAAAAAAATCGGGCAAGGTATTGCTTGCATGTGATAATGACCGCGAGGGTGAGGCAATTGCGTGGCATTTAAGAAATGCAATTAATGCAAAAACAAACCAGGTGCCTATAGAACGAATAAGTTTTAACGAAATTACACCTCAAGCCGTTAACGAAGCGGTTCTTAATCCGCGCGGTATTGATGAAGCAAAAGTAGCCGCGCAAAAAGCGCGCCGTGTACTTGACAGACTTGTAGGTTATAACCTTTCGCCGCTTCTGTGGAAAAAAGTTAAAAACGGACTTTCAGCAGGACGTGTTCAGTCTGTAGCATTACGGCTTATCTGCGAAAGGGAAAAAGAAGTAGACAGTTTTATTCCAGAAGAATACTGGACGCTTGAAGCTGATTTTAAAGCTGGTAAAACAGTTTATACAGCTCAGCTTGTTTTATGGAATAACAATAAACCGGAACTAAAAAATGAATCGGAAGTAAAATCTATTATCGAAAAAATACAAAACAATGAATGTTTGGTATCTGATGTGCGCGAAACTGATAAAACAATCCGGCCAAAAGCGCCTTTTACAACTTCGCAGCTTCAGCAGACAGCGGCAAACCGGCTTGGCTTTACTTCGAGAAAAACCATGCAGGTTGCGCAGCAGTTATATGAAGGTGTAGCGATTGGAGCATCCAGAGTTGGTCTTATTACATATATGCGTACAGACAGCGTTCGTATATCAAATACTGCACTGGAAGATGTCAGAACATGGCTGGGAAAAAATTATCCGAATGAACTGCCGGAGAAAGCTGTTGAATATACAGTCGGAAAAAATGCTCAGGATGCGCACGAAGCAATAAGACCTACTTATACAGAATATACTCCGGAATCAATAAAAGAAAACCTTACAAAAGATCAACTGCGTCTTTATACGATTATCTGGGAAAGATTTGTATCCAGCCAGATGAACAATGCAAAAAGCAGAACCATCAGCGTTGATATAAAAGTAACTTCAAGCTCCGGAAATTCTGCAGACGAAGGACTTTTCCGTGTAAGCGGTACTAAGCTTCTGGAAAAAGGTTTTTACAGAGTTATTAAACTTCTTTCCTCCAAGGAAGAAAACAGCGGCTCCTGCCCGGCATTAAAAACCGGCGAAAAAGTAAATGTAGAAAAGTTCAGGAGTGAACAGCACTTTACACAGGGGCCGGCGCGTTATTCAGACGCTTCGATTGTGCGGACTCTGGAAGAAAAAGGAATAGGACGTCCTTCTACATATGCTTCGATTATTTCTGTATTGCTGGATCGTTACTATGTTACTCGTTCAAACAAACAGCTTGTGCCGACTATTTTGGGCAAATTGATTTTTGAAGTGCTTGTAGAACATTTCCCGCTTTATGTAGACGCAGATTTTACTGCATCCATGGAAACAAAACTTGACGAAGTGGAAGAAAACAGAGTTAGCTGGCCGGAAATGATCAGGGAATTCTGGGATCCGTTTAAAACAACAGTAGATGATGTCAGTAAAACAATTGAATCATACAAGGGTACTCTGGATGAAAAAACAGATTTTCTATGCGAAAAATGCGGTAAAAATTTATATAAAAAACTTGGGCGGTTTGGATTTTTTCTGGCTTGCTCAGGGTTTCCGGAATGCCGCAATACAAAATCAATACCGCTTGCAAAATGTCCAAAGTGCCAGGGCGATGTAGTTGCCAGAAAAACAAAGGGCAGAGGCAAGGAATTTTACGGTTGTACAAATTATCCGGACTGTGATTTTATCAGCCACTTTAAGCCCATTAAACAGGATTGTCCAAAGTGCGGTTTCTTTATGGTTGAAAAATATGACAAGAAAAACGGCGCACACAAGGTTTGTATAAACCCGGATTGTGATTATCTGCACAGCGCGGAAGGAGAAGAATAAAGTTATGATTCAGGACTATTTAAAATATGTGCAATCAGTAAAAGGAGGGGCAGAAAGGACTGTCGAAGCCTACAGGAACGACCTTTTACGTTATGAGAATTACTGTAATAACAACGATATAAGCGTACAAAGCGCTGAGCCTTACGAAGTGCAGAAATTTATAGCAGATTTATCTGCAGAAAGAATGTCAGCAGCAAGCGTTAACCGCTGTCTCTCCTCGATTCGGGGTTTTTACCGCTGGATGATTCGTTTTAACAAGCGCGATGATAATCCATGTTCTTCTTTACGAAATATAAAAATGCCCGTTAAGCTTCCGCATGTATTATGGGAAAATGAAATGGCCGATTTTGCAGCGCTGCCTGTTTCTACAGGGATTCTTTGGCCGGAAAGGGATAAAGCTCTTATTATGGCAATGTATTCAGGGGGCTTACGTATCAGCGAAGTTGTTTCACTTTCCATGGCAAGTATTTCTGCGGATTTAGATGAAGCAAAAATAACAGGAAAAGGCGGAAAGGAACGTTATGTGTTTTTTTCGGATGAAGCAATTGCGGCAATCATGGAATATCTTCCGCAAAGAGCAGCAAGGCTTAGAATGGCAGGTATGGACAGTAAAAAAAGCGCATTGTTTATAAGCAGAAAAGGACAGTCAATATCTGTTCCTGGTGTACGCTGGATAATTTCACGTTATGCGCAGCATTCTGGGCTTGGTAAGAATATTCATCCGCATGCGCTGCGTCACAGTTTTGCGACACACATGGTTAATTCTGGGTGCGATGTACGCGTTGTTCAGGAGATGCTAGGTCATTCAAGTATTTCCACCACGCAGCGTTATACCCATGTTAATCTGGAAAAACTTAAAAATGTTTACGCGAAAGCACATCCGCACGCGCAAGGAGCATCATTATGACAGAAAAAATTAAAAGCACAACGGTAATTGCCGTACGAAAAGACGGAAAAGTGGCAATGGCAGGCGATGGTCAGGTAACCATGGGAAATACCGTAATGAAAAATAATGCGCGTAAAGTCCGCCGGCTTATGGACGGAAAGGTACTGTGCGGTTTTGCAGGCGCAACAGCAGATGCATTTACTCTTTTTGACCGGTTTGAAGTAAAGCTAAAGGAATACTCAGGCGACTTGGCAAGAGCCGCGGTAGAATTAGCAAAAGACTGGCGGATGGATCGTATACTAAGGCGGCTTGAAGCGCTTTTATTGGTAGCGGATCATTCAAAAACTCTTTTAATATCCGGTACGGGAGATGTGATTGAACCTGCCGAAAAAGCTCTTGCAATTGGTTCAGGCGGTAATTATGCCTATGCAGCTGCATTGGCATTTTTGGAAGGCAGTAATCTTTCTGCAGCCGAAATTGCAGAAAAAAGTTTACAGATTGCAGGTAACATCTGTATTTATACAAATATGCAAATAACAGTAGAGGAACTATCCTGATGGACGATAAAAAACAAATAACTGAAAAAAAGACCGATTACACACCAAGAGAGACAGTCGTTGAGCTGGATAAGTATATTGTTGGTCAGAAAAAAGCAAAAAGAGCAGTTGCAGTAGCTCTGCGTAACCGTATAAGAAGACTAAAACTTGATCCTGAATTACGCGAAGATATTGCGCCTAAAAATATTCTCATGATAGGACCTACAGGCGTAGGAAAAACAGAAATCGCCCGCCGTCTTGCCAAGCTGGCAGGTTCGCCATTTTTAAAAGTAGAAGCGACAAAATATACAGAAGTAGGTTATGTAGGAAGGGATGTTGAATCCATGGTTCGTGACTTAATGGCTGCAGGATTCCAGATGGTCAAACAG
>WQXC01000022.1 GCA_009785045.1 Treponema sp.
ATTTACAGTTGGAAATGGTGATGTAGTTCTTATTGACCATCTCATTGTTGTTTGTGCGCCTGTTCCCCCTAACGTAGCTACTGTAGAGGCTTCAAGATAGTATGCTGTTGTTCCAACTGTGTCATCAGCGGTCATAAATAGTGTAAAACCAAGCGGTTTAGGAGTAATGGTGTCTGCCAAGAATCCTACTCCATCTGCTACGAAGAATATTTTTCCCCCACCGGGACCCGTATCACCTATTGTATAATAAAAATCAAATGCTCTTGTTTCTGAATATCCGCACTCACCTCGTTTGCAAGTTCTTGTTTCAAAACCTACAGGATTTGCTAAAGTTGCATTGGCTCCTTGAATCCAGTTGTTCCAATCGTGTCCGGCAGGTACTACCGCTTCTGGATTTGGTTCATCACAATCTTCTCTGGTGCAAGTACCTGGAATGCTTTCTGTTATACAAGTTGCAGGTATTGTATCGAATGTATGCACACCATGAGCTGGTGTTATTAGTTCATCACATACTGTACAAACCTGATTAGTATTACATGTTTCCTCATCTCCGGGAGTATGTCCGTGTGCGTCTGTAATTACATCATCACATACTGTACAAACTTGATCTGCTTCACATGTTGCCTCATCTCCTGGAGCGTGTCCATGTGCGTCTGTAATTACATCATCACATACTGTACAAACCTGGTCATCTGTACAAGTTGCTGCTTCTCCAGGGGTGTGTTCAAGCGGGTCTCCAATTTCCTGTGTTTGAATATCACCGCATAACGAACAGATTTTCTCTTGTACTTCTTCTGCTGCACAGGTAGCTGCAGTTTTTGTTGCCCACTCGCTGTATTGATGAGAGCAACCGCTTTCCTTTTCCTTTGCTGCTGGAAAAAATGGATTACTGCAAGCAGCCAACAGTATAAAAACTAAAAAACCTAAATTAAATCTTTTCATATTTATTCTCCTTTATATTCTTCCGCGTCTTTCCGCGCGTACCGCAGGTACGAAAAATCCGCGGACTAAAATCTAACTCCTGCTAGCACACCTACGCCGAATGCAAACGGATACCCTAGCCTTCCAAACGGTTCAACAAAAAGCGTCTCGCCAAGCGGCAAACGAAGTCCTGCGCGAAGTCCGCCCAGAAACAGCGGTGTTAAATCATCATCTTCCATAACAAGGTAGGCTCCGGCGTCAACCTGAACAAACCAGCCTGCGTGATCACTACCCAAAAAATACCAGCGAAAGTTCGCGGCAGGTTCGATTACGATAATTTCATCAAAGTTTGTACTGACCGTTGCGTTTATGCCAAAAGATAACGAAGAACCAATATTTAAATAGAACGCAATGACTCCCCCTGCTGCAAAATTTTCGCGGGAGTTCATGTTCCATTCAGGACCAATGCCAATGGCGGCTTTTGCGGTTTTATCAGTTACTTCTTCTGCAAAGATAAAATTTGTCATACAAATAAACAGGCAAAAAACAAGAATTTTATTCATGATAGACTCCAGAAAATTGATTTAAACAGAGAATATTTATCGGTAAAAAATGGGGGGGGGGGGAAATTTATTTACAAATAGAATGGAGAATGAAAAATATTAAAATTAACGGACTTTTCTCTCATTGTGATAATAATACCATTTTTATGCGGAATTTACAAGGTTTAATTTGCATTATTTTTTTAACAGGGAATGCTGAAGCTACTCATCCCTCGACTTTAACACCGCCAAGAATGCGCTCTGAGGTAGTTCTACGTCTCCTACCATTTTCATGCGTTTTTTGCCTTCTTTTTGTTTTTCAAGAAGTTTGCGTTTACGGGTAATGTCACCGCCGTAACACTTGGCAAGTACGTCCTTACGGAGTGCGTTAACAGTTTCGCGCGCAATGACATGGCTGCCAATCGCCCCCTGAATTGGGATTTTAAATTGTTGGCGCGGAATCTCGTCCCGCAGGCGTTCGCAGAATTTGCGCGCGCGGTCGTATGCGCTTTCTTTAAAAACAAGCTGGGAGAGCGCATCTACAGGTTTTCCGTTTAAAAGGATATCAAGTTTTACAAGGTCTGTGGGTTTATAACCGGAAATATCATAATCGAATGACGCATAACCGCGGCTAATGCTTTTAAGACGGTCATAAAAATCAAATAAAACTTCGGCAAGCGGCATATCAAAAACAAGTTCGACCCGTTTTTCGTCAAGGTAAGTCATGTTAGTTTGTATACCGCGCTTTTCCATGCAAAGAGTCATGATGTTTCCAAGATAATCTGTAGGTGTAATTACAGCGGCGCGAATATAAGGTTCCTCTGCGCTTTCAAGCCGGCCTTCATCAGGGTAATCGACAGGATTGTCAATCATCACTTCATTACCGCCTTTTACTTTAACCCTGTATTTAACAGAAGGAGCAGTAAAAATTACAGACTGATCAAATTCGCGCTCAAGGCGTTCCTGTATAACCTCCAGATGTAAAAGTCCCAAAAATCCGCAGCGGAAACCAAAACCAAGAGCAGCAGAAGAATCTTTTTCGTATATAAGAGATGCATCATTTAGTTTTAATTTTTCCATGCTTGTGCGCAATTCTTCGTAGTCATTGGAATCCACAGGGTAAATCGAAGAAAACACAACCGGTTTAACTTCGCGAAAGCCAGGAAGAGCGGCGGCGCAAGGGTTGTCCGCGCCTGTAACAGTATCGCCGACACGCACATCGCTTACGGTTTTTATACCGGCAATAATATAACCAACATCACCTGCAGAAAGTTCGCCGGTTTCCACAAGAGCAAGTTTAAAAACGCCTGCTGTTTCAACTTCGTAAACAGAGTTGTTGGACATAAAGGTAATTTTCATTCCTTTTTTTAACTTGCCTTCAAACAGGCGAAGATGTACAACAACACCGCGGTATGCATCATAGTGACAGTCAAAGATAAGCGCGCTTAACGGAGCATTAGGGTCTCCCTTGGGAGCCGGGACTTGATAAATAATCGCTTCGAATAGTTCATCTATTCCAATGCCTTGCCTTGCAGAAACACAAATTGCGGTATCGGAATCAAGCCCAAGGTCTTTATCAATTTGTTTTTTAACACGCGGAATATCTGCCGCAGGCATGTCAATTTTATTTATTACAGGCACAATTTCCAGATTGTGTTCAAGAGCCAAATACATATTTGAAAGTGTTTGCGCCTGAACCCCCTGAGCTGCATCTACCAAAAGAAGAGCTCCTTCGCAGGAATTAATTGCCCGGCTGACTTCGTAGGTAAAGTCAACGTGACCAGGAGTATCAACAAGATTTAAGGTATATTCTGTGCCGTCTGCCGCCGTATACGGAATTGTGACTGCCTGGCTTTTAATTGTTATGCCTCTTTCTCTTTCAATGTCCATGTTGTCCAATATTTGATTTTGAAAGTTACGATCGTCTACGATTTTGGCTTTTTGGATAAGCCTGTCCGCAAGAGTGGATTTGCCGTGGTCAATGTGAGCGATAATGCAAAAATTACGTGTATTCTTTGTTTGTGCCATTATGTTTATATTAGCGAGAATGAAGAATTATCGCAAGGGGACAGAGTTAAGCTTTAGTTATTTTTTTCTACGTTTTTCAGCAATAAGGAGCAATTCCTTTGTAGGATCGATCATCTTTAACACTACAGGCGGGTAATGCATAACTGCTGCCCAGCAGACACGTTCATATATTTCTCTGCCAAAACGCTGTAAAAAAGATGTATTATTTAAATAGTTAAGGAAATCAGCATTTTTATTATGCAGCGCAGCTTCAATGCAAACCTGAATGTATTCATCATCAATTAGCGATGCTTCATTGATTAATTTAAATATATGCCTGCTTTCACGGTTTTTTGCCGCTTCCATACAGACATAAAAATAATGGGATTTAACCAGCATTTTTGGATCAACATTTTCCAAAGCAAAACAATTTTTCCTGACTGCCTGAATACATAGTTCTGCATAATAACTGCTGCCGTTAAGTTTTTCTTTGTCTATATATTTTATTGAGTATGGATTTTCATTCACTGCATCCATGCAATGTTTATAATAAACAAAGGAATCCATTGCAGCAATGTTTTTAAGGGTACGCAGTTTTTTTACCATCTGCCGGTTACCCTGTTTGTCATCCATTAGTTCAATATTTTTTCCGCTCTTGTTTAGTTCCGCTACTTTACTTCTGATATCTATAATATCTTTTTGTTTAATTAAGTTTTCTTCCAAGTTAAGCACTGTCAGGCGCGGCAGATTAAAAATCGTATCAGGCAGCGTTTCCAGCATGTTATCAAATAAATGTAATGTTTCAAGGTTTTTAAGATTCTCAATTTTTTTATCTATTTCTGAAATTCCAGTACTGCCAATTTCCATATATGTTAATTTTTCCAGATTGTATATTGATTGCGGCAGATGCGTAATAAAGTTGCCTGCAAACGAGAACGAATGCAATTCCTTAAAATTACTGAAAATTTCCGGCAATTCAGTTATTTTAAATTCGCTGCCCCAAATACACAGCTTTTCCAGATTATTCAAAGAAGTTATTGACTTTATAATACTTCCGTTTACAAGCAAATGACGCAGCTCAAGATCTTTTAAACCGCCAAGTACAGAAAGGTTCTGATGTCCTTTTTCAACAGCAAAACCGCTTAGTTTTAAGGATTCAAGTTTTTTACAGGAAGATAAAATCTTTATTGCTTTTTCCAGATTAAAAGTTTTTCTGTGTTTATAAAAAGGATCGTTAATATTTATCTTTTTAAGATTTGAATGATTGGAAAAAGAATCCGGTAAATGCGGGACTGTCCCTTCATCATACTTAATGGAAATTGATAAATCTTCAAGGTTTGGCAGCTTTCCAAGTTTTTTTGGAAAAGCAGCATTGGAATAAATATCCAAAGCAAGCACCTTAAGTTTATTAAGAGCTGTAATATCTTCCGGTAATGTCCAGTCTTTATTAATTCTTATATGAAGAAACTCCAGGTTTTTTGCTTTTATTATTTCTTTTGGAAAAACTATTAGTTCGCTGCAGCGGCAAGTAAGCGAGCGCAAAACAGGTAAAGTAAATATAAATTCCGGGATTTTGGTAATCTTTGTATGCGAAATGTCAAGTTCTTCAAGCATTTGACATTCTTTTAATACATCAGGAATTTCGGTAAACGAATGCTGATTATCAAGATTTATTTTAGTTACTGTATCTTTAACTTCCAAGATTCGCTTGATAATCTCATTCATGTCCTTGCAATAGACACCTTCCGGCTCAATACACAAATCAGGATCATCATCTACCCAGTGCAGGTCCAGTTCACTCATAGATGTATTATGGTATAAAAGTGATAATGTCTCAAGGGTTTAATTCCGTACTAGCTTCAGCATGGGGTCAATTTCTGCGCGCACACGTTTTAAAAACGAAACTGCAATAGAACTACCCTCTTCCAGCACGGGTTTGCGGCCGCCTGCTAAATCGGGGAAATGCGCCCATAGATAATCGCATTCTTCGATTAACACTGAAAGCCGCTCTTTGTCCGCCGCTGCCGACTCACCGGTAAGAATCCCGCGCAGTTCTTCCAGCCGCTGCCGCTCGTTATTAAAAAAAAATTCTAATTCTTCTCCGCGTCTCTCTGCGAAAATCCGCGGACCCTTTTTTCCATTGTTCCGCGGACTATTTTTAAACATATCCATTGCTTCGTTCATCGTAAGCGTTTTAACACCAAGCGGCAGCCCCGTACTTTCAATATCAAAAATACGCGAATCAAGGCCGAATTCCTGCTCAAAAGTATCGCGGTAGTTTTTCATTATAGGGCTTGTATGAACAGCCAATCCGCTCTTTGAAACAGCGGCAACAGAAGATGAATCAAAAACTGCCGTATTAAGTATTCTGCGTAAACGTGTCTGAATACCCAGGCGGCTTCGATGCCCCGGTGTAGAGCGGGCATGGTATTTGTTATGTGTAAATGAAAAATCAATTCCTGCGCAGATAATTTTTCCGCTGGTAAGAAAGCGGGCAAGCGCGACAGCGGTTAAACCAACAGAACCAAGAGGAGGAACAGCCGCCGGAAGAAGTTTAACATCTCGCAGCCTTTCAAATATTTTTAAAGATGTCCATGGCGTAAAAAACAAATACCCTTCCCCGGCAAGAATATTCGCAGATGCAGGAAGCGAAGAAAGATCAACCGCTGCAGGAATATTCCAGCCGCGGCAGCCGATAAAATCACGAAGGTTCCAGTGCTGACTTTCCAGAATAACAACTAAATCCGGAGTTATATTTCTGTCTTTCAAAACGCCAAGACAAGTATCGACACAGACAATCTTAAAAGAGCGGCTGGCAGGATCTTCCAGAACATCTGCAAAACTGCCGCTTAAAACATCAAGAGTTTCGTCAAGAGAGGGGCCGGCGCCAAGAACAAGAACAGGCGCTTCGCCAAATGACATTTCTGAAACAGACCGGTACTTTGAAACAAGGGTAAGATTGCGCAAAACATTGCGAATATATAACCGCCCAAGTTTTGTCATGGTTAGCGCATTACTCCAGTCTGCGGCTATCTCGCGGCGAAGCGATTCGTTTAAGCTGTCGTAAAACTGCGGATATAACTGCCAGCCGCCTGTAAAGCGGATTGTTTCTATGCGGCGGAAAGCTCTGGCACCCCAGGTATCACGGACAAGATTATAAACACCGGCGAATGTTGATTTAAAATCGTTAATAGGATTTACATTTATTATTTGCAGCATTTTATCTGCAAAAAGCGAAGGTTCAATATTTTTTTTGGTTAATTCAAAAAGTTCAATATCTGCTTCCAGGCAAAGAACAGCAGAATCGGGAGCTTCGGTTTTTAAACGTGACAAAAGCTGCTCTAAACCGTAGCCGTAAAGCGGCGAGGGGCAAAAGTAAAGGGTTCTGTCTTTTACAGAGACAGCATCCGCCGTACGTTCAGCGCGGCGAACCGGATCAATCCCGGAAAGAAGTGTCTTTCCGTCACGGACTAACGGCTGTCCCTGCATACTGCAAGAAACTAAAATTACATAAAGTAACGGAAGAATACATCAGAGAAATTATCTTCCATTTTTTCATCGTTGCTTAAAAAGTAAAACTGAAGCGATCTGTCGGTAATTGTTTCTACGTAAGATGCATAACCTGCCGCAACATTTTCGATAAGCGATTCATTAGTTTCGCTTTCCTGTACAGGAAAGAATACAAACACATAGTTTCCCTGAACAAGAGGTTCCGAAGGAGAATTTACAGGAGCAGAGAAAGCAACCCGCCAGAAATTTTCGTTGGATGACAGCTCCTGAAGTTCCTGCGAGCTAATACCTGAGTTTTCAAATGATTCAAGAGAAGTAAAAAGATCCACTCCTCCGTAGTTCAAAGGAAGAGGTCCAAAACTGTATCTTTCAAGATTTCGTGAACGCACTGCATTACCAAAACCGGATTCCATTGAATCGTTTATAAAATTATAAGCTTGTTCTATAGCCCAGTCTTCCATGCGCCCCCTTGAGAAACTTCTTAAATGAAAACGCACTCTGTCCATCATGCCGGAATCATTAAAGTTAGCATCAATTAATTCGCTCTCTACCCTGAAAAATGACCAGCCATCTGTAGTTGAAACTATATCGCTGATTTCTCCCCTTCCTAAATTGTAAATAGTATCTCTGTCAAAAAAACCGGGGATTTCATCGTTTAGTTCATAACAGAAACGAATACCCATATCTCCGCCTCTGTCGCTAAAGCCATCAATCGATTGTGTTCTGGCAGCATCTTCAAAAGTAATTGTTCCGTTTCTTACAGAATCAAGAATTCTTTTTGCTTCCCTTTCCGAAGACACAGAGATTTTGGATAAATGTATTGTGCCAAAAAGAGCGGAATTATCATAAGCATAGGAAAGATATTCGCTTTCGGGGTAATCGTCAACAAAAAAACGAACAGCTTCAAAACTTCTGTTCGGCGATCCCATTGCAGCTATAAAATTGGCTTCATTTTCGGGAACCAGCAGTCTGAAGAAATCCCTGAAAAACATTCTTTTTGTAAGATCTTCCTGCGTCTGCCTCCAGAGGGAAAGACGGGCAGAATCGGACATCCGGTTATATAAAGTCATGGAGAACCGTCCATTATCGTAAAATTGAGGTAATTGAACGATTTCTTTATCAACGGTTTTCCCTGATGCCTTGTAGTTGGACTTATTGGTCATTTGTAAAACAGCGGTATGTACAACTGTTCTTTCGTATGCCTGCTTCCAGATATAGTATGATACCCAGGAATCATTGGGGTCATAACCCTGGGAGCGGAAGTTAAAAACTGCCTGTTCATAGTACTGAGACAACATGTTGCCGGGCACCCACGAAATAGGTACTTTATCGTAATAGCCAAAAGTCAGATCCCCTCCGCTGCTGCCTAAGCCGCCTCCTGAGAGAAAGTCACCGCCAATGAATGTTACCGTTACAAGAACCAGAATTACTACTGATCCTATGTAAATACCAGGACTTTGCTTGAATTTCTTGATAATTTCTGCCCCAGCCGACTCTCTTTCCTGAGTTGGACCCTTTTTGTCTCTTTTTGCCATAAAAGTACCTCTGAAAAATATTTTGCATTTTTTTTCATTTTCGGTCAAGCACCACGCATGTGCGCGCCATATATAGACGGAGGAAAAAATATGAAAAACTATTTTTTACTAGTCGGAGCTTGTTTTATATTGAGCTCCTGCTCTACCCCGGACGCGGCAAATGCCGCACAATTACTGGGAGGCAGTTCGCAAGCGCTGCTTTACCTGAATTGCCGGGCGGTGTCACAGGATGAGGTCGAATTTGAGTTTTCGCAGCCTGTGACAGTCAAACACATAAGTTTCCAGCCGGAACTATCAGTCGATTCGGTGGAAAACGGCAAAACCGTAAGGGTCAAACTGGGAGAAAAACCGGAGTCTGGAAAACTTATAACCACTGAAATATTGGCAGAAGATGAAAAAAGGAACACCATCAATGTGCTTGTTTCGTTTCGTTCAAGGAATGACCGGATGCCCGACCTTGTTATTAACGAAATCTGCACAGAGTATGCCAATGCAGCCGCAGGAAGAAAACCCGAGTTTATCGAACTAAAGATGAGATCGGACGGTAATCTGGGAGCAATGCGCGTGGTGATAAGGGGAAATACTGCCGCCTCAAGGCTGACGACCTTTGAGTTTTCCCCGGTCGAAGTCAAAAAAGGCGATTATATCGTACTTCATTTACGCACTTACGACGAAAACAACAAGGATGAGTACGGCGATAATCTTGCGGAATCCGGCGGAGTAAATGCATCGCCCAATGCGCGTGATTTCTGGATACCAGGAACAGCAAAGCTGATACATAAAACTTCTTTTGTGTATGTACTGGATCAGGATGACGAAGTTATAGATGCGGTAATACTCTCTGAAAAACCGGACAGTTGGTGGACAAAAGATTATTTTGCCGAAGCAGCGGAATTTTTATTTAATAAGGGTGTATGGATATCTCCAGAAGGAGGTATCTGCCGTCCTGAAGACGTGGTTATAAGCAGCGGAACTACGAATACACGTACAATCTGCCGCGATGAAACAATGGAGGAAACCGGCACACCGCAAGCCTGGTACATTACAGTAACCAGCGGAGCGACACCGGGGAGATTAAATAATCCAAACAGGTATCAAAATTAAATCAAGTTTTTAAACAAGGATTCAATATCGTGTTTTGGGGCGGCTCCGTTTTTCTGAGCCGCCATTTCTCCATTCTTGTAAACAATTAGAGTGGGAATAGAAGTTATCCCGTGTTGTTCTGCAAGAATACTGTTTTCGTCTATATTGATTTTACCGACTTTAATCTGTCCGGAATATTCTGCGGCAATTTGATCAATTACAGGGCCTATCATTTTACATGGACCGCACCACGGCGCCCAAAAATCAATTAAAACAGGAACAGGCGACTGCAATACCTCTGACTCAAAGTTATCGTTGTTTAATTCTATACTACTCACAATTATTCCTCCCCCTCCGTATACCATATTGACAGCTTTCTCCCAAAAATTCAAGGGGGTCATTGACTCTTTTTTTGCTTTATGCCATGATCTGCTATGGAAACACATTATACATTTATCGATGGCTTATCTTACGATGATGTTCTTTTACAACCCGGTTATTCGGAAATTTTACCGAGAGACTGCGATGTAAAAACAACTTTATGCGACGGGATTAATTTAAATTTACCTATAATTTCCGCGGCAATGGATACTGTTACAGAAGAAAAACTTGCCATTGCAATCGCTTTGGAAGGCGGCGCCGGAGTAATTCACCGGAATCTCAATCCGGATGAACAGGCGCGTCAGGTATCAAGTGTAAAGCGTTTTCTTAACTGGATAATCGAATCTCCTGTTACTGTTCCGGAAAATGCTCATGTAAGGGATGTAAGAGTTCTGGTTGATACATTTGGAGTATCAGGACTTCCTGTTGTAAACAGCGAAGGAATATTAAAAGGTATAATCACAAACCGCGATTTACGTTTTTGCAAAGATGATTCCCTTCCTGTCACCAAAGTAATGACAGAAGAACTGGTTATAGTAAAAGGGGATCCTTCAGTAGAAAAAGCCCGGGAAAAATTCAGCGAATACCGAATAGAAAAACTTCCTGTTGTAGACGAAAAAGGCAGATTGACAGGTCTTATTACTGTAACGGATATGGAAAAAAATCAGAATTTTCCAAATGCATCGGTTGATAAAAGCGGCAGATTGATAGTTGGAGCGGCAGTTTCACCTCAGGATTTTTCCATCCGTCTTCCGCTGTTAATAAAAGCAAAAGTAGATTTTGTTGTCCTTGATACAGCGCACGGCGATTCAAAAAATGTAATGGATGCAGTGCGTCAGATAAAAAAAGAATTTAAAATTCCTGTGATCGGCGGAAATGTCGCAACAAAAGAAGGTACAAAAAAACTGATATAAGCAGGAGCCGATGCGGTTAAGGTTGGTATCGGGCCTGGTTCAATTTGCACGACGCGGGTTGTTGCAGGAATCGGCGTTCCTCAGTTTACTGCGGTTTTAGACTGCGCCGAAGCGGCAGCAAAAGCAAATATACCGATAATTGCCGACGGCGGCATAAAATTTTCCGGAGATATAACCAAAGCAATCGGCGCCGGGGCAAGCGTAGTAATGGTTGGCGGTCTTTTTGCAGGTTTAAAAGAAGCTCCCGGAAACGAAATCATTTTTGACGGACGAATTTACAAGGAATACAGAGGCATGGGCAGCCTTGGCGCCATTTCCGACGGCGCAGGCGATCGTTATCAGATAGGTAAAGATGAAGAACCTGTACCGGAAGGTATCGAAGGCCGTGTTCCCTACAAGGGCGAACTTCGTTCATATTTAAACCAGCTTGTCGCAGGACTGCGCAAGGGCATGGGTTATTGCGGCTGCAAAAACATCGCAGAACTTAACAAGTACAGAAAATTCGTAAAAATAACCGCAGCCGGTTTACGGGAAAGCCACCCGCACGATGTACAAATAACGCATGAAGCGCCGAATTATTCACGATCTTGATTTAAAGCGCTCATTCCAAAAAGCGCAAAATCATACTTAACAGGATCACTTAAATCAAACTCGCGCAATTTCTCTGTAAGCAGTATCACAGACTTTTTATCATTGGATTTTCGTTCCAAAAGACCAAGTTTACGCGCTGTTCGTGCAACATGAACATCTAATGGTATATATAACGCTGATGGTTTTATATTTTTCCATAATCTCAAATCCACAGGACCTTCTCTAACCAGCCAGCGTAATGCAAGATTTAATTTTTTACAAGCTGAACCATTTTTATTTTCAATTCCCGGATCTGCAATATGCCTGGAATATATTTTTTTATTTGCATTTGCCATTTCTTCCCGAAATATACGAAAACCTTCCCAGACATTAACATTTAAAAATAAATTTTCTATACTTCCGTACATGGAATAAATTCGTTTAAATCCTTTGCAAAAGTATTTTAGATCACTTTCAAAAAACGTCCGATGGATATTATTTTTTTTTAATTTATTGTATCCATCCTTCATAATAAAATCATATAGGCTTGTTCCCATAATCGTAAACATTTTATGTGCAGAACGAAGTATCATATCGCGCCGTCCCCAGGCAATGGTAGCAGCAAGAAAAGCGGATATCTCGATATCTTCGCGTTTTTTGTAACGATGAGGAAATTGAACCGGATCCAGAGCAATGAACCCAGGCTTACATATTATCCTGTATGATTTTTCCAATTCTTTTAATAAAGAAACATCTTTCATTATAATCCGCGTTTTTCCGCGCTAATCCGCGGACACTTTTATCTCTACCGCTCGCCCAATAAGGTTTTAAGTTCCTGAATATCGTTGATAATTTTACTGCGCGGCATTCTTTGGAAGCGTGCAGGAATCATTTCCTTGGAAGTACATTCCAGAACAGCAACAAGATTTTGCAGCTCTACTTCGTGCGGATAAGCCGCAGGCACAAAGTCACCCATTGCTTCTTCCATGTCTTCTTTTTTTACAAATATTCTGTCAGCCATTGCCGAAAGTAATTTTGCGCGGACAAGCACAGCTTCCAGATCCGCGCCGGAATATTCATGATCGTATTTTTTAAACAGATCCGAAATAGAAAAATTGCGGATATCCAAATCCAGTTTGCGCACAAGAGTCTTAAACAAATCTTCCCTGTCTTTTTTAGATTCGGGATAAAATAAAGCAAGATGTTCTTCTGCGCGTCCCTGCCGTTTAAGGTCGATTGGAATTAAATCCGGGCGGCAGGTAATTAAAAACCAGATAATTTTTCCGCGGTATTCTGTGTTTCCCATAAACGAAGCGATTTGCGCAAAGACGCGGTTACTGGTTCCGGAGTCACCTTCCTGCGAACGGTCGCCCAAAAAGGCATCAGCTTCATCAATCATAACTCCCACAGGAGCCATGGCAACAAGAATATTTAAAACCCTTTCCAGATTAGATTCTGTTTCGCCCTGCCACTTTGTACGGAAGTTACGGAATTTAACCATTGGGATTCCAATTTCTCCTGCAAATGCGTTAACCATAAAACTTTTACCGGTTCCTACAGGACCGGCAATCAAATAACCCATTGGCAGCACATCGGGTCTTCCCTTCTTTATTGCCTTAGCGGCATTCATAAACCGTTTTTTAACAAAATCGTGCCCCGACACATGCGAAAGATCATAAGATGTTTCCATGAACTCCAAAAGCCCGCCTGCTTCGTTTTCGATAATTTCTTTTTTCTTTAGCCGCATAAACTCAAGCGATAACGGTTCGTCTTTTTCGTAACTTTCCGCAGCCAGACGATTAAGATTCATAAGATTAAGACCCGATGTAATCGCAGCCAGTTTATCCGGAGACAAACCGCGGTCAAGCAAAAGTTTTCCTTCTTTTTCCTTTGAACGTAAAACACTTTCTCTTATTTTTGCATCCGGAAACGGCACACTTATTTTTACAGTTGCCGGAGAACTTGTCAGGCGCGATGATATATCGCCAAGGTTCTCGGTTAACAGAATAATAGAAATATCGCCATTATTAAACTTGGGATCCGTCGCCCAGCGGCTGAATGTTACCATGCAGTAGCGATCTGTGTCGGAAAGACGGATTAGATCCCCTGCAGGAACAATTTGTTCGGCAAAATCAACAATAAAAACCATGCGGCATTTATTTTTTTTATCTTTTGGTATTCTGGAAAGGAAATATTTTTCCAGATACGGAAAACTAATTTTTGGATCGTTTGATAAAAAGTCGCCTTTATCAACATCCTGGCTTGTTGCAAGCCCTGACGCTGCGGTTAGATATTCCTGCTCCATCTGCGGTTCGCAGAATGTTACGCCGTTAGAAAGATCGTAATAAGAAATAATATCCCTGTTGCCGAATAAAATATCGGAAATATAATCCTGTACCCTGGTAAAGGTAAATTCGCCTTCTTTTCTTTCGTGCGGAAGAATATCCCGGATATTACCATGCAATATGTAAAGATTCGCTGTCTTTGAACCGTATTTGTTTGCAAGCTCCTGCGCCCACACAGGCAGGATCTTTATATATTCATTACTTCTGTAAATATATTGATCTGGCATTATTCCCCCCCGCTTAATAATACCAAAAAAAAACGGAAGTGAACACTCCCGTTTTATGTAAAAGCCTTATCTTTTAGGCAGCAACTGGGAAAGATAATTGGATAGTAAAACCTTATATTCTTCGTTTATTTTGCGTTCTGCCGACATAAATGCGCGATTTTCCGCCTCTGAAACAGTGGTATGCCCTTCCCTGTTGCTGAAATTATACGGTAAAACTACAGACCTTGTGGTTGTGTCGGTAAGGTTTGCATCAAGTTCCATTCTGACAAATCTATTGGGATTATTGGGATTGTCAACAGGAGAAATGACAACATCAACATTTAAAATATAACGTGAATTGGTTCCGCCGCTTCTAAAACCAAGATCGGAAAATGCTTTTGCAAATGCGCCCTGGATTCTTCCGGATCTGTCATTTCTTACAACTACGTTTATTGGAATTGCTCTTATAATATTCTGCGCTTCCTGCCTGAATTCATTTCCTCTTGGAAGACCAGTAACTGGAGAATCCAAAACACTTAAAACATTTCCGTAAGTTATATTAACATCTGCGATAACTGCAGCAAACTGGAACCTTGAATAGCCTTCGAAAGAATTTTTTTCCGCATCGCTCATAGTAGTAAGGCTTTTAACAAGAGCGCTGTTTGCCTGAACCATTTCTGTATAAATTCGAATTGTTCTTGCTCTGTCCATAACAGCTACAGCATGAAAGACAGGATTTCTGGATCTTGTATCCTGCCATATTTCTCTTATTTCTACTCCTATAAGAGAATCTATAGAAGAAGAAAATCTCATATTTTCCTGTACATTAAGAGTTTCAGACCAGCCTGCGGATGCCCCATTCCTGACAAATTCCTGATAAGAATGGGAAATATTTTGATCAACCTGAATCTGCTGGCCAAATAACGCAACGATCCTTGCAATTGCGTTTCTTTCTGCCTGTTCTCGGTTTTGCCCCTCTCCTCTTTCCGCAAGAAATTGACTTTTATTATAAACCGATTCCAGATTACTAACCCATGCCGGCGGAGTTCTGCCTGCACTTACAACCTGTGCAGATAAATTAGCAGCTATCAAACATAATAAACAAACACCAATTACAATAAATTTTGACTTAAACATAAATTAACGCTCCTTTTTTAATATAATATATTATTCAGACTTTCTGGCAATTGCCAAAGTCCATATTGTTTTCGCTCTTGGATCGACCCATGTATCAAGAATATAAAACCCGTTTAAAGTGCCGTATGAATAAGTAATGTTGTCGTTAGTTGTTTTATATCCGAACAAACTGCCTGTTTCCTGGTACAGCATATCACTGCTTCTGGAAACAGTATTTATATTTCTTATAATTGCAAAAACTGCATTTTTAGATGAGTTAGCATATGTATCGGCAATAGAAGAAAAACGATTGGAAAAACCTATGCCTGTTTCGTAACCGTTTATTTTAAAATCAGGATTTGTTACCCAATCCGGTTTATTATCCTGTCCGCTGTAAACCGGACGATAATTCACAGAACCAGGAAGCGAAGACGGATAAACAACCCGGATAAAAAAAGTATTATCTATTTCCATCGTGTCGGAATCAACATCAAACTGAAACGTATCAATATATTGATGAGATCCTGCTTCGTCATAAAACAGAGAAGTAAAAGTGTTATGCGAATAATCAAATGCCCCGGAACCTAAATTATTTTCCATGGCATATTCGCCGGAAACCCTGTGGAACATTGAGACCCGTTTTGCAGCGTCTTCCAGAGCATACTGCAATGTATCTTTTGGATTTGATCTTCTTCCGGCAGCGCCAATAAAAACAAGCCCGTTACCGGATGGGGATGTATTAAAAAAAGCAGTTTCTGAATTTCCGGAAGCGGTCGAAAACGCAGGCACGCCAGCGCAGGCCGTAAAATAAACCAAACACGATAAAATTAAACTGCGTATAATAATTGTCATCCGGATTTCCAAAAAAGATAAAAATAAACCAACAACCCCATTGGTAAAAAATGAGGCTGTTGGCTTTTGTTAACTAAAATTAGTTATCTACACGTAAAGGTCTTTCGTTCTTTGCAAGCTGAGCATCGAGCATATCAAGAGCCTGCTGTGCCTTAAACTGAGCAAATGCTGCTTCCTGATTTCCCATGATACTTGCAATCTGGCCTTTTGCATCGGATTTCTTCATTTCTACGAGGAACCACCATGTTCCATCCGGAGCCTGCCAGCGCTGAATTGGTCTTGCGCCTGAAACGTCCATATTGGTAATCTGGCGGCTAACATCTTCCTGTAAGGAAGAATTGGCCTGGTTGTTAACATTACCAGCATCAAGGTTATAGTCGGTAAACATTGCCTGAACTTTTGTGTTCATCTGACGGGCAATAGCGACTCTGGCTCTTGCTTCCGCTGTGGTCATGGACATCTGCATGGATGACTGTCTTGCGGTTCCAATACCCCAAAGAGCATCTTCCGGCGGGAAATCATTCAACCACGGAGGGGTGTTTGCCGGACCGGTTGCAACGGCTGCTGCTGTGGTACCACAGGCTGCAAGCACGATAATCGATAAAATAAAAAGAATTGATAAAGCTTTTTTCATTTGAAAAACTCCTTAATTTGATATACGAAGGCATACACCTTCATATGCTAATATACCGCAAACC
>WQXC01000023.1 GCA_009785045.1 Treponema sp.
AAATTAGTGGATATTTTTTTTTTTTTTTTTTTTGTTTTAGAAAATAAATGTTAAATTTTCTTATTAATAATTTAAGCTGTTTTACCCCAAATGGATTTAAAGGGGGGGGGGGGGTACATTAACATTCTTTGCGCAAAAGAGAAATCTACAGTATAAATGGCGGTTATTCCTGTCATTAATGGGATGTTACCATATAAAGGTGGAATTATCAAGAGATTAATAAATATGCATTAAAAAAGCCTGTCAAAAGACAACCCCTTAAAAACTCCCTAGCGCGGGTTCGCCTTCCAGTCGCAAACATCCTGTTTGCTCCTTACAGGCCGTCTTTTTTGCTAATCCGACATCCCTGTCGGATTACCTTTCGGAACCTTTCGGTTCCTCAAGGCCGCAAAAAAGTTTCGAACCCGCACAAAAAAAAAGACCACCCTTTGGGTGATCATTTTTTTCTCCCTAGCGCGGGTTCGAACCACGGACCCAGTGGTTAACAGCCACTTGCTCTGCCAGCTGAGCTACCAGGGATAAACACACTGATACAATAGTAAATTTACATATTTTTGTCAAGTCATAATAGTGCTTTTTTAGGCATAAAAAAACCCCGGAGAAAGGAGTAACTCCGGGGAAAAGGAGAAATTAGGAGGAACGGGTTATCACATTAGTCTGCTGCCTATACAACCATAAAAGGGATATAAAGTTACAGTGTTTTTGACTTCATTTTATCGATAAAATGTTCGTAGGCGGCTATTGTGGCAGCCATTATAACTTCCTGGATGCCGCCATGGTCCTGGTCGGAACCGTGCCTTATATACAGGTTTTTAAGAATACCTTCCAAATCTTCGACTTTACACGAAGTGTCGGATTGCATCCGGCGGGTTAGCCCCCTAATTTCCTGTTCAAAGATTTCGTTGTATTTTGTATCCTGCCATTCATTACTAACTGCCATTTTCACCCCGCGGAAAATATTTTTTAAGCATTTCCTTTAAACCGACAGGCTGAAGAACAAAAGTCAGCGCAATTGGGAGCATTAATAGCTGGTCTGTAAGGTTTTGCTGGTAAAAAGCCGGGAACAGCTTTATCAACATAGATATAAAAATTCCCAAAACAGTAAGCAGCCAGATTATTCTTAATAACTCGCTGTAGATTTGCTGTTTGCCGGGTTTTTTGGTAAATGCATAAAAAATACCAACTGGAACAACAACAAGAAGCAACGGTGTGCAAAAAAGCATATTTGCGTTTTCGTATGTGTAGTCGTGATTGGTAAACAGATTCAGAAAATAGAGCGTAAGTCCTGCCATGCCAAAAACAAGACCGCAAAAACTCATGCTGATTCCCGCCAGTATTCTGCCTGCGCGTATGTTCTTAGTATGTAAATAAAAGAAGAATGCAAAAATTCCCGATAACACAAGGCTAAAAATTAATTGTTCCGGCCATTGCTTTTTTGGAGTTTCAAGTATCTGGTGCCTGTTTTCTACAGTAAAGATATCTTCAACAGAGGTAACTAATTTTCTTTTTTGACCATTATTATCAGTATACCAGAAATCTTCGATTCTTTTACCGACTTCTGCCGGGAGAAACATATCATCCCAAATGGTTAAAGGAGTATCAATAACTTGCCCCATCCAGAAATTTAAAATCCAGTCTATCGCCGGAGAAAACCATGTGTGACGGCGCACATGCTGACGAAGAGTAAAATCACTTATTTCGTGTGCAAACTCGTCCTTAAACTGTCCGTCTACTGCAAGATCGATTATATCCCTTATTCTTGTTGAGCAATTATCAAAAAAATGATGATAATAATAATCACGGTTTTCCGGAAGAATATTGTTCATGACAAAATCTCTAACAGCGATTTTTGCCTGCGGCGGAAGATCCAGTGTATAAATAGTTATACTGCGTTCATTCTGCCTGTATACATTAAAATTACTTTCTGTCCGGGAAGCTCCGCAGCGATACAACATTCTGCCCATGGCAAAATTAGTAAAAAATTTATCCTGTGTAAAACTAAATATCCCATAATCAAAAAAATAACTGGTGCCTGCCTGCGAGTCTTCGATCATCAGAGCAATGTGTCCCCACCAGAAATAAAGCTCGTTACCAGGTCCCATAACTGCTATTTTAAGCGTAAGGTTGTCTCCCTGTGCAAAAAGAGTAAAGCTGCATACCAAAAACAGGATAATCAGAACCGCTATTTTTTTACTCATGTAATAAGTGTGCAATATCATTTGTGTTTATTCAATCCCCATCATTTTCCGCGGCGAAGGTTCATTGCCAGGTTGACCTCTGCAACGCTTATATCAAGCCTGGATGCAATTTCATCCGGAGACAGTCCTTCGTTAACCAGCGTATCGATGGCAGCTCTAATCTGTTTTTTTGAAGGCGGTTTTGCAGGGGGTGCAGGAACTTCAGCCGGTTTTTCGGCAGCAGGCGGCGCGGGAGCAGGCACTACGGCAGCAGGCGCTGCAGGAGCAGCCGGCGGCAGCTCAAGTGATAACTGCGGCGAGTTTAACGGATGCTCTGCTTGCAAAGGCGCAGGTTCTTGCGGTGTTTTTAAAGCAGCGCGGATACCGCGGCCAAGACTTGTGTAAAGCGCTTCTCCAGTGCGGCTTTTTTCCAGCTCTTTATTGTAAACATTTATGCGTTTTTCTGTATCTTCCATTAAGGTTTTTAACTTGGTAATACTGTCTTCTACAAGCTGCAGGTTTCTGTCTGTAACAGAATTAATATCAACAATAAGCCTGTTAACTTCTTCACGGTGTTCTTCAAGCATAGAAGAGGAAGTTCGTTTTTTAATATACCACTTTAAATAGAAGAACATTAAAAAACAAACGGCTAAACATATAATAGATACAATATGAAAAATATTCATTGTTTTTCCATTTTATAAACTGATATCGATTTTATTTCCAAGACACGGATTGCGTAAAACAGAAGTCTTAGATTCTGAATCATTCAACTCATCGTTTTCACTTTCATCATTTTTACCGCGGTTATTTTGTTTCTGCCCGCTGCTGGAATTACGGTCTTTAACTTTATCTACGCCTTCGCCGGTATTCTGGGTTTCGTTTACCTGCTTAATCTGCTCCTCAGTCTTTCGCTGTATTTCTGAACCCTGTATCGATTGCTGAAGCGCCTGCCCTTCTTTCTGTGCTGCCTGAGTCTTTCCGACTTTATCGACCTGTGTAAATATAGTCTGAAGATCAATTGGAGCTATAGCCATCAAGTCCCTTCTTGGCAAGTTCATCGGGTTCTTCATACTTGGATACGCGGATTAGCCCGTTTTCCAGAATAAAAGTGACTGCGCGGTATTCTGTGCGCACATCTTCTTTTACATCGCGGATCCAAATCTTAACACCCGGCCAGACTTTGGTAGACGCGGATACTTTTCCGCGAACTTGAATTTGACTCATGAATTCCTGAACTTTTTGTATGCCTTCAACTGCATTCTTTAATTCGTCGGTAAGTATTTGCCGCCTTTCCATTAATTCCTGTAAGTAAGCTTCTTTTTCTTCCGGCAGAGTCTTACGCTGTTTTTTTGTATTTATTAATGTCTGAAGATCCAACCTTAGATTTTCCAGTTCTTCTTCGGAATTTGTTTTTATCTCCATAAGGCGTTCAAGTTCTACCTTACTATTCGGGTCAAAACCAACTTCGCAGATCGTCTCTGTACCGCTTGTTGAATTTCCCAAAACCTTTGCGTTGATTTCTTCTCCAGCGCGAAGGCGGCCGCCCATGATATTCGCGCGTTTACCCATACAAATAATGCTCTTTATTGCATCAACCTGTGAATTGATAATACCGTCGGTAACAACAACCATATTTCCGGCTTCGACATTGGCATTTTCGATAAAGCGCGACCAGATTGAACGTCCTGCGCGAAGTTTACCATCTCCCTTGCCGTTAATACCCTGATAAATAATTATATCGCCCTCTGCATCAAGCTCTGCTTTTGATACTGTTCCTTTTACTTCGATATTACCGGCTGCTTTAACCGAGAAGCCATCCTCGACGTTGCCTGTGATTATAACTGTTCCAAGGAAAATGATATTTCCGGTTTTTAGGTTTACATCACCTTCAACAGTTAAAACAGGTTCTACGTTTATTTTGCCGCCGGCTACAATTACCTGTCCGTTGATATCCGAAAGAATGGTGTCTCCGTCGTCTCCAACGTGAACATTTGTGCCAACAGGCAGCGGAATATCGCTTCCTGCTCTTGCAGGAAGAATTTTTCCTGTAACAGTTTTTCCGTCTATACCGTCTTCCGGCGGCATTCTTTTTGCAAGAGGCTGATTCTGCACTACATTCTGAATAATGTTAAGCTCTTTAAAATTAACCCTGCCGTTTGTTCCTTCTTTTAATTTTATTTTAGTCTGATCTGTTTCAAAATTATAATGAATATAAGCATCTCTTCCGTTTTGCGGCTTTAAACCTTCGGCTATTTCAATCTTTTCCCTGAAAATAGGCCTGTCTGCAAACTCAACAAGAAATTCTTCCTTAATACCGTGGTATACCCTATTCTGTGTCAGAAGACTTTTATATGCTTCAAGAGTTAAATCAGCTCCGCCTTCGCTTGGAGGAATAACAGTAACTGTTACTTTCATTTCTGCATCATCAACTTCTATTGATGCCATACTGTCATGAGAAGGGTTATGTTTAAAATCTGCAACTTTAACATACATACTTTCTGCATTTTCTATCAGCTTTTCTACTGTATCGTTGTCGAATTCCTCGATATTTTTATTATGAAGCGCCTGCAATGCATAAGCAGAAAATATTTTTCTGCCGTTGCCGACAGGAGGAGTAACCTTTAAGAAAACTCCGCTTGGCCAGCACTGAACAAAAGCATCTCCGTCTTTATCCGGAATAGCCTGTTCACTTTCGTTTTCTTCATCAAGAAGCAGCTCTTCTGCAAGTTTTTTCTTTTTGGCAAGAGTGCGTTCATAAGCCCGGATAACCCAGTCTTTTTTTCCCGCGCCTATAAAACCAGGCGAGCCTCTTTCCAGGATTTCATATTCAAGACGTCGGATTGAAGTATCCAGTAAAGCGGCAGCTTCATTTACAGCAGCTTCAAGAGTAGGACCGGAAGCATCTACAGACCGAATCGCTCTGTCCTGTTCCAGATGCCCTTTTACAATTTCCTGCAGCTGGACAAAGTCGATCATACTAACCTCTTATAGTGCAGCCGAATGGCTGCACTATCAAATCGAATATGAAATAAAGTTTCATACGATTCCTTTTCTGATGTTCGTTAGCTTAGACCTTAGATGAAGCACAGCTTTGGTGTGAAGCTGGGAAACTCTGGATTCCGTTACCTGCAACACACGTCCAATATCCTTTAAAGTAAGATCTTCGTAATAGTATAATACCAGTATCTTTTTTTCCTTTTCCGGAAGTTCGTTAATCGCTTCGACAATAACACGGCGGATTTCATCGTTTACTACCATTACATCCGGATTAAGACTGGAGGGAGACTCTATACTGTCACCGATTGATACCTTGTCATTATCGTCTCCGGAATACCATAAATCATTTAATGAAATTATCGATGTGCCGGAAATTTTTTGAATTGTTTTCATGTATTCGGCTTCATCCATATCCATGGCTTTGGCAATTTCCTGATCTGTGGCAGTTCTTCCCAATTGCGCTTCCAGTGAAGAAATAGTTGTTTCTATCTCGCGGGTTTTTTGCCTTACAGACCGGGGAACAAAGTCAATTAAACGCAGTTCATCAAAAATCGCGCCTCTTATGCGCGTAACGGCGTAAGTTTTAAATTTTACATTTTTATCAGGATCGTATTTATCAATTGCATCGATAAGGCCAAAAACTCCGTAACCTACAAGATCGTCAAACTCCACGTTATTGGGCATACCGACAGCTACTTTACCGGCAACATATTTTACCAGCGGGGCGTATTGTTTTATAAAGGCTTCCCGTATCGCAGGATCCCGATTTTTACGGTACTGCTGCCAGAGTTCCTCTTCTGTCTTTTCCGCTCCAGAAACATCTGCCCCGCAGGGTGTACCTGCAGTTCGAGGTTCTGGGCTCGTTGTCTGTACCGGCATTCCCAAACCTTTCCTTTATTTATCTTTACTTAATACTGTTCTAATACCTTCCGCTAAACCCTTGGCATCAAAATCACCTTTTAACGTTTCAGGCTTATTGCCAGTATAGCGGCTTCTGTCCGGCTCCAATTCTTCAACAGGGGGTGCATACGAAGATGCAGACACTGAAGGCGCAGTTGGCGCCGCAGCCGGAGCAGAGGCAGGACCGAATGTAGATGAAAATGCCATTGCCATCATATCTAAATCCGGTAAACCTCCCAATCCCGAATCGTCGCCGAAGCTTGGAGTAAATTGCTGCTGGAAAACCTCCTGTTTTTCAGCCATGGGTTTTTCAAAAGCATCACTTTCCGGACTTGTAAAACTTTCCCGGAAAGGAATATCCTGACTAACCCCTGTATCATTATACCCTGTTTCTTTCTTTCGGTCTATACCTTCGTCGCCAAGAACCGGGAAATCAAAACCAGAGTATTCATGCGGCTTCTCTGCTGCCATTTGATCATCTTCCGATGTACGAGGCCTGAAAATACCGGAAATAAGGTCTTCTATATTGCCCAGTTCCTGGGAATCACTTGAGCTTTTATATAATTCGGGCACTGCATACTCACCGGTACTGTCCAGTGTAAGACTTACCTGCATATTGGGCTGTTCTTTGACTCCTTGCGGTGCTTCATAGTCGGCAATTAAAAGTTCGGGGAAAAAGCTGTTTACCACAAATCTGAGGCCAAAACCAATCCCGAAAAAGACTGCCGAGAAAACGAGCGCTCTTACAAATATATGAAAAACGCTAACCCCGGAAACCAGCCCAAGAAAAACAGAAACAAATAATGCGGAGATTGCTGCGATTATACCCCATCTGAAATTTGTCACAATCTGCCTCTTTTACCGGCTAAACAACATTATTCTCATGCTGCGAAGACTTAAATAGTCTTTTTAACATAGCTCCAAAACCGGCTGACTCACCCGGTTTGTTCCTGTCCATACGATCAACAATATGCTGAACGCATATACTTGCTTTACACTTTGGATCTACAACCAAAAACGGCTTTTGCCTGATAACAGCATGAGGAACGGATACATCATCATAAATAAATCCAAGATAATCTACCTTTAGATTTAAAAACTGACCTGCAATATTTATCATTCTGTCGGCAACGCCTTTAGCCTGAGCCGCTCCTCTGGCACGGTTAACAACAAGCTTAAGTCCCACATTAAGGGAATCATACTCGGTAGCGATAATTTTGATTATACCGTATGCATCTGTAATCGCAGTTGGTTCAGGAGTAGTAATAATAACAGCATCATCGGCAGCGGCGATAAAATCCAGAACATTGCTGGAAACACCGGCGCTTGTATCGATAATTATTATGTCCGCATTTGAGAGAGAATCCAGTTCTGAGATAAAGTCTTTTCTGTCTTCCTCGCCCATATTTGCTATTTGCGAAAAACCTGAAGCTCCGGCTACAATGGAAATACCGTATTCTGTTTCAACAAGGATTTCCCTTATTGTTTTTTGTTTTTTTATTACATGATAAAGGTTGTATTTGGGAATCATATTAAGCATAACATTAACATTTGCAAGTCCAAGGTCGGCATCCATAACAATAACTTTTTTGCCAAGTCTGGCAAATGCCAAAGCCATGTTAACAGACAGGTTTGTTTTACCAACGCCGCCTTTGCCGGAAGTAACTGTAATAATCCGGGCTTTATCTGCCGATTTTACATTTCCTTTTGAAGACGACGAACCTTTTGCAGAACCGTCTTTTTTACGCTTTACTATTTCCCGCAATTTCTCAGCTTGATCTTCCATGTTACAACCTCACTTATCTCCATCTAAATTGTTCGGCTTCTCCGGAAGGAAACCTTTCTTCAATTTTTTCACGGTTTACCTTAAAACCGTCCAGATTTATTAAAAACCGCACAACAGACGCTCTTCTTATATCCACCGGCACCGTTTGCCCGTCTGTAATGTAAGAAATACATTTTCTTTTTTCTGCAAGCGCAGAAATAATATTTCCGTAATGGCTGGTTTCATCTGTTTTTGTAAGTATTATCGACTTGTAATTAAATGGTTCAAATTGACGCATTATTTCTTCCATGTCTCTGGTTTTTGTAGCAGCGCTCATAACCAGATGAAACTCAGTATGACGCGGACATCCATCAAGAATTTCTTTCATTTCACCTAACTTAATTGAATCCTTTGGACTTTTACCTATCGTATCAACAAAAAACAGATCTATATCATTACTGTAAAGCGCAATTTCTTTTTTTAAATCATGTTTGTTTACAACACAGGATACGGGTATCTGCATAATGTTTCCTATTTGTTCCAATTGTTCTTTGGCGCAAATACGAAAAGCGTCTATCGTTATCATTCTTACGTCTACCGCCGGAATCTCTTCTGTTCCAATGCCGTAAATTGCGGCAAGTTTAGAAATTGTAGTTGTTTTACCAACGCCGGTAGGACCAATAAGCACCATTATCCTGGGTTTACGCGGAACCTCGTCTTCTTTAAAAATACTAATACTTTCGCCTATCCATTCAAGAATTTTATCCTGAACCAAATCTGGATTACTAAGCTGCTCAAGCGACATTTCCTTACGCAGTTTATCCAATATACCATTTATATAGTTTTCAGAAAAATCATTCATTTTTAAAAGTTCTTCGGCGCGCAGAAAAGCAGGATGATCATCTTTGAATTTCCGGTTTGATACGCCTGTATTTTCAACTTTTTCTTTTAACTCCATAAGCGTGTCCAGTATCTGCTGTGATGTTTCCCTGCCGTTTGCAGATACCTCGTTAATATTTTTTCTTGCTGCAGCTATCAATTTCTTTTTTTCTTCTTCCAGTTTATAATTCTGTTCATGCGCGCTTAAAGAAATAGGAATACGCGGATTATAGCTGTGCATCGTCATGGAATTGGACGGTATTCTGTTTTGCGGAAAATAAAACTCAACCTGAACTCCAGGTTTTGAAAAGAGTCCCAAAAAGCCGCCTATTCTGATTTCCTTTTGACCAAGAATTTGAAACGGTCTGTTGTATCTTGCGGCAATTTTTAATTCGCAATCCATACGGCTTTCGCCCTGTTCAATGTACATTTCCATTTTACTGCTCCGTTGCCGGCATTGATGCCGAATCCTCTATTCTAATCATCCCTACTGCTTCAGGAATTATTCCCTGCACAATTTCGGGAACCGAAAGAACTGCTAAATCAGGCAATTCACGATCTGTTGAGTTCTTAACAAGGAAGCGCGCCTGTTCCGAACACAAGATAACAGGCATCCAGCCTTTTTCCTTAACTGCAGTAACTGCCTTGCTGACCGATCTAATCCACGCTTTTTGCGTAGGCGGATCAAGCGCACAAACCATTCCCGATGCAGTTTCGTATTTTGCATCGATTATTCTCTGTTCAAGCGCCGGGTCAATCGTTAAGACGCGCAGCCTTTTATCTTCGTCGGCATACTGATGGCATATCTGACTTGCAAGAGCCTGCCTTGCTTTCTCGGTAAGGAACCAGATATTCTTGGAAATTGGCGCATAATCGGCAATTGCTTCAAGTACCGAAACCAGATTGCGAATGGATACCTTTTCCCGCAAAAGACCGTGGAGAATTTTCTGCACTTCTGTTACGCGCAAACCTTTGCCTTCGCGGAGAGCTTCATCTACAACAGCCGGATAATCCTTGCGCAATGTGTCCAGTATAATCTGCGTATCCTGCAAGCCAAGAATATCTGCTGCAGATCTGCGGATTATTTCCGTTAAATGCGTTGCGATGATTGACGGCGGATCAACAACAGTATAACCTGCACGTTCTGCCTCATCTCTCTTTTCCTGTTCAACCCAAATAGCCGGAATTCCAAAAGCCGGATCTACCGTTGCTTCCCCTTGCAGCTCGGCTGTAACAGTTCCGGGATTAATGCACATATAATAACCAAGGCGGATTTTACCGCGTCCGGAATCTACACCTTTAATTTTAAAGCAATATTCAGAAGGACCAAGCATCGAGTTATCGATAATTCTTACCTTTGGAATTACAAGACCAAGATCTAAAGCAGACTGACTCCTTACACCCATAACTCTTTCCAGCAGTTCTGCGCCTTTTTCTTTTTCAACAAGCGGTACAAGTCCGTAACCAAGTTCAAGCGAAAGAGCATCCAGCGGAACAACAGGAGGAAAATCCGCGGCTTTTTCGTCTTTCTGCTCGCGGGTTTTTGTCATCATTTCTTTAAAGTTTTCTGCGCGTTTTTGATTCTGTCCTCTTCTGTATGCATGAAACGCTATTAAGATAGCCATTGGAAACAGAATGTACCAAGGGAAACCGGGCAGGAATGCAAGAACAACCAGAACGCCTGCGCAAATCCAGTAAATAAGCGAATCACGTTCAAGAATCTGTTCAGTAACCTGATCGGCAAGGACTCCGGTTGCAGCAGCACGGGTTACAACAATACCCATGGCAGTAGAGATAAGAAGAGCCGGTAATTGAGTTACAAGACCATCCCCTACTGCAAGCCTTATGTAAGTTGGTACAACATCCTGCTCGCCGTAAATAACAGAACCTACAATGAACCCGCCTATCATTTCGACAATAATAATAAAGACACCAACTTTGACATTACCGGAAATAAATTTACTGGCACCGTCCATTGAACCGTAAAAATCAGATTCTTTCTGTATTTGATCTTTCTTTCTTTGAGCTTCTTCTTCTGAAATTGAACCTGAACTATATTCTGCGTCAACAGCCATCATCTTTACCTGCATACTGTCCAATGCAAAACGTGCTGCAACTTCAGAAACACGCGTAGCGCCTTTTGTAATTACGATAATCTGCACAGCAATAATAATTATAAAAATGATAAAACCTACTACAAGACCTTCGTTTCCGCTTGAACCAACTACGAAATTGGAAAATGCATTTATCATTCCTACCTGAAATTCTCCGGTACCCTTAGTCAGAATTAACTTTGTAGAAGAAACATTCAATGCAAGGCTGAATACAGTAGATACAAGCAGTAATGTCGGAAAAAGGCTGAACTCTGTAGGTTTCCGTGTATAAAGAACAATAAGCAGCACCATTAAAGCAAATACAAGGTTTACAGCCATTAGCGCATCAAGTATTTGCGCCGGCATGGGAAGAATAATCATAAGTACAAACGTAATCACAGCCACAGCAAGGTAGCTGTCTTTTAAAAAATCAAGCGGGTTGCGTGTTGCTGTGTCAGACATTATGCACTCTTCCTTTCGCGCCGTTCTTCGTTAAGGCGCCAAACTTTACTTAAAATAACAGCTACAGTTTGAAAATAAGCTTCCGGAATAATATCTCCTACATCAGTTTCGCGGTAAAGCGCCTGGGCAAGAGGTTTATTTTCTACAAGCGGAACATCATGTTCCTTTGCAATTTCCCTGATCTTAAAGGCAATCTGCTCAACGCCAATGGCAACAACCATAGGACCAGGCATAGAAAATTGATCATACTGCAATGCCACCGATATATGAGTCGGGTTTGTAATTATGACATCTGCTTTTGGAACTTCAGTCACTAAATTCTGTCTTAACATTTCACGGAAACGGCTGCGAATCCTGCTCTGTATCTGCGGATCCGCTTCGTACATTTTCATTTCCTCTTTCATTTCGTAACGGGTCATTTTGTGCCGTTCACGGAAACGCCATCTTTGGAAAAAGTAATCTGCAATTGAAAGCACCAGAAGCAAAACAGAAACAACGATAATCATCTGAATAGCGATTGATGCAACAAGGGTAAGCCCGGTATATGTATCGCCTTTTTGCAGATTACGCAGTTTATCAAGGTTAGAGTTAATAAACATAAAGGCGACAAAGCCGATGATTACTATCTTTACAAGCGACTTTCCAAGATTAAAAAGCCCTTCCGATGAAAAAATACGTTTAAAATATTTTCCAAACTTTGGAATAGCTTTTGAAAAATTGGGAATAATCGGTTTTGTTGTAAATAACCAGCCGCCAAGCTGCACCATGTTGGAAAAAATAGCCGCAAATACTGCTACAGCCAAAATTGGCACTGCAAGCCGGATGAAATAATTAAAAAACACACCAACAATAAGTCCGTCTCTGGCTGGATCCAGTTCGACAGCGCGCGAAAAGAAAAACCTGAGCATTTCCATGCATGTTCGCAGCATTGAAGGCGCCAAAAAGAGCAATAAAAGCGCAGGTAAAAATAAACCAATCGCGCCGACAAGCTCCTGACTTTTAACAACCTGACCTTCTTCCCTAAGTCGTTTTAGTTTATGCTCGGTTGGCTGCTCGGTTTTACCAGGCGCATCTTCGTCATCGCTGTCGGCGAACCACTGCAGGTCAATTATTGGCAGAAGTTTTCTTTCAAGTTCATCGTTTAGATACTTAAACATCAGAAACCTCCTGCCGTAATTTGCCGCCCAATTTGCGTGTAGAGGGTTTCGATGTTTCTGAAGCCGGATTCAATAACGCGTGTAAACGCCTCGACCATAAATGGCAGCGTTGCAAGAATGAGGAGAAATGCCGTCATAATAGAAATTGGAAAACCTTCCGAAAGAATATTTATCTGCGGTGACGCCTTGGAAATTAAACCGGTAGTAAGCGATGTTAAAAACAGAGTACCCAGAATTGGAAGCGAAATTACAAAGGCGTCCATGAATAAACTGGAAAGCCCGGAAACAACCATACCTACAACGGGTTCCCTGCCGTCAATAAGCGCAAGGATATTAATTGACTGTACCGACCGCCAGAATCCTCTGAAAAGTGTAAAAAAGCCGCCAATTACAACAAAAATAAGCATAGACACAAGGTTAAAATATTGGCCCATAAGCGGGTTTTCTACCTGCGCTACAGGATCGAAAGTTTCTGAAGCGCCAAAGCCCATCTGCAAAGAGAAAAACTGTCCTGCTGTAGAAAAAGCGGCAAAAATAACTGTCATGTAAAAACCGATAATAATACCGATAATTCCTTCGCCTACAATAAGCAGGAGAAAACGCAGACTGAATACCTCGTTGCGAAGATCGCTCATTGTGCCGCCCGGCAGCGTAACAATACCGTTAGGTGAATTAGCCGCCATGTAGATTTCTGCTGTTGGAATTACAGCAAAAGCAACAAGACCTGCAAGGGAAATTTTTACAACCTGCGGAACAGCTTCGGATGAAAGAAGCGGAGCTACCTGTATCATGGCAAAAGCCCGTGCGGCGATCAACAGAAAAACCGGACCAAACATGAGAATATTCTGTAAAACCGCATTCTCTACCACTTTAACTCCTAATGCCTACGCGGCGCGTTATTGCGCCATCTCAGGTATACGATTAAACAACTGTATTGTGTACTCGCCAAGAGATGTAAAAATAAATCCGCCCAGCAAAGCAAGCATTCCCAAAATTACAAACATCTTTGGCACAAATGTAAGCGTCTGCTCCTGTATCGATGTAGCTGCCTGTAAAATTGCTACAACCAAACCAACTGCTAATGCAGATAACAAAAGAGGAGCTGCCATCATTAGTACCTGTTGTATACCGCCGCGTAAAATATTAACTACATCTCCGATACTCATCATCTTCTCCTAAAAAAATGAAGCCATTAACTGCCGCGTTAAAAGCGACCATCCGTCGACAAGGATGAATAAAGTTAATTTAAACGGCATGGAGATCATGACGGGAGGGAGCATGATCATACCCATGGACATAAGGGCGCTTGCCACAACCATATCGATAACAATAAACGGAATAAACAATAATATTCCTATCTTAAATGCCACCGTAAGTTCATTAAGAATAAACGCAGGTATTAAAACATATGTGGGAACATCGGCTAATGAATGCGGACGATCAAGTCCGCGCATTGCCATAAAAAGTTCGATGTTTTCCGGCCGGCCTCTCATCTGCCTGTACATAAAAACTCTTAAAGGAGCTTCGGCTTCCCTGTAAGCGTTCTCTACAGAAAGTTCTCCTGCAGAAAGCGGCTGTATTGAGTTAGTATAAATTGTGTTAAATGTTGGCCACATAATAAAAACTGTAAGAAAAAGCGAAATGCCCAGTATAACCTGGTTGGGAGGAACCTGCTGTAACGAAAGGGCGCGCTTGATAAAGTCAAGAACAATTGCGACGCGCAAAAAGCTCGTCATCAAAATAATTATACTTGGAGCAAGAGAAAGTATTGTTAAGAGGAGCAGCAATTGCAGCGAAAAAGCAACTTCCTGCCCGCTGGAAGGGTTACGGACTGTGAGATCGATAAATGGAATAACAGGCGGTCCCGGAGGGGTTAATATATTCATTGTTCCCTGAACTGACATATCGGGAAACGCTTCCTGCGCACTTACTGCGGCGGGAAGTATTATAAAAAAGATGAACAATGCAACCGTTACTCGAATATTATGCTGCATTCTACATCCCCTTGAGTCTTTCACGCCGTTTGCGGATTTCATCAGCTCCGGAACTGCGGGTTTGCGCCGGAGTACCCAGGCGCCGCAGTATCGATAAAAAGTCCGGTAATGGACCGGTCGTTTCCGCGCTTTTTCTGGAATCTTCCAGCAGCATTGCGTTTATAACATCTTTGTCATCGATTTCGCTGATAAGATTTACGCCGCCTTCGCCCGCGCCTATAAGCCATGCTTTTGAACCTACAGAGACAATATGCACATAACGGTTGGAACCGACATGAGCGCTTGTTAAAACTTTTAAAAAGGGATTGTTTGATACTGTCTGCCTGGAAGTTTTTTTAAGAATAAAAACAACGCCGTAAATTGCGGCTGCGGCAAGAGCAAGCACAAGAATCATTCTGATTACAACCCAGACCGATGAGCCTGTACCCTGCATTGCAGGAGAAGCGCTGTCACCAAAAGTCATTGCCATTTCGGCAATCCTGTGCGGGTCTTCCGCAATGACAGAGTCTTCCCCAATGGTATCTTGCGCTGAGATTGATGGTACTAAAACGAGGAGCCCCACTGCCAGCAGCAGGGCAAATTTAGGTATTTTCAGTTCTCCCCTCCCAAGTCCAACTGATCTGTGTAATTGTATACTATTAATGCAAATATAGCAAGTGGTTTGTTTGAAGTGTATGCCTAAAACGGTCAATCAGGCGGAGCATGCTGCTGTCCAGAAAAACTTTGAAGTGTATGCCTAAAACGGTCAATCAGGCGGAGCATGCTGCGGTTCGTCAAAACCCTGGCAAAGAGCCCGCCTCCGAGCCCTTCGCTTTAGTCTTTACTTCGTAAATCCCGCTCGGTCTCTCCGGCGGAGAGCGCCAGAAGGTTTTGCCGATCCGCCCATGCTCCCGCCTGTGTAACAAATTTTTGAGCATAAACTTCAAAAAATAACAGAATTTAGAGGTTTTTGCGGATTTTTACTTGACATCTTCTTTGTATTATGCTATATATTGATTATTCCCGCGAATGGTGCGCCATTCGCTCCCGCGCTTAGGGTGCGGGTTTTTTTTGCTCTGGCAGCCAGTTTTCTGGAGCTTCTACAATACCACCTGTAGTTTTTACCTTCTCTGGAAGGCGTGAATCTTCCAAATGAGACAGTTTCATTTTTAATTGAAAATCTGCAGAATTACGGATTTCACGTGCCATATGTCCAAATGGAACCATAACCCCTACCTTCTTTTCTGGGTATTCTGCTTTAACCATCTCTATAGCAGGTATCATATCTGAATCACCAGATACTATTACAGCCCTATCAAATTCATTCTTTATTGCACATTGATATAAAAATAATGCAACATTAACATCCGACCTTTTCTCTTCGTGAGTGGTATAAGTCCGATGACATAGGTAACATTTTCGAGTAATTTCCTTAAACTTTCCTAATATTGGCTTGACACCATTTGCGACAAGAGCAGCAACATATTTTCTATGTTTTGCCATTCTATCAATATTCCAGTGTGTATATGCTGTAAAATAGTAAACATCACCTAGTTCTTCATCATCTTTTAAAAACTTGCTGCAAAGAAGACGAAGGTCAAGCCAACGGCAATCGGCAGCATGATTTCTTAAACTGTGATAAAGATTAAAACCATCAATGAAGAAATTCACTTTTATCATACTATTCTCCAGAGGCAGCTTAGCATAAAAATGAAACAAGTAACAAGCATAATAATAAAAACTTCAAAACCCTAGGTTTAAAGGGTAATTTAGAGGTTTTTGCGGATTTTTCGCATGGAGTCTTTGAGAGATTTGTCGAAAGAAGCGCTTAAAGAAGCCGAAAAGTCATCAAGGCACTTATTTATGGTTTTTATTGTGGATGCTGATACCGCTTCCTGGGGTTTAAACAGTTCGTAAACATCGATTCCCAAAGCATTTGCCATTTTTACGAGTGAAAATGGAGATACCCAACCTCTTTCCGTCTCTATCTCAGACAAGTAATTTGTAGAAATCTCCATTTTTTCTG
>WQXC01000024.1 GCA_009785045.1 Treponema sp.
GTATCATGGGGGGGGGGGGGGGGGGAAAATTTTTTTTTTACCTCCCCGAAAAAAAAAACCAAAAAAATATTTTTTTTTTCGAAAAAAACCACAATATAAGAGGGGGAGATTTTTTAATTGTTTAATAAAAACCCACGCCCCCCCCGGGGTTGGTGGGGGGGGGGGGAGGGTAAATTACTCTGTACACTCCCGGCTAAAAAATCACCAGAAAGCTATATTTTTCTCGGACAATAGCTCCACGTTTACGTGAGAGCTTTGTATATATTGTAAGGAGTATTTTATGAAAAACAAATTTAAATTGATAACGATTATAACGATTGCGGCATTCTGTTTTTATGCCTGTGATTTGGGCAATGATAGTAACAAGGGACAGGGAAACGGCGATTATGATTCTCTTCCCGATCTTACAGGAACTGTCTCGATAACAGGTGAAGCGCTGGTAGGACAAACTTTGGCTGCAAATATCAGCTCTCTTGATGGTGATGGAACTCCTTTTTTTCAATGGAAAAGAGGAAATGCAAATATTGGTTCCAATAGTAATACTTATGTAGTTGCAGCTGGCGATGTAGGAAACACAATTACTGTAACAGTAAGCCGCGCGGGTTATAAAGGAAACGTAGTAAGCAATCCCACTAGCATAGTCACAGATCCGACCCTTCCTGCTCTTACAGGAACCGTTACTATTTCTGGCACCGCAGCAGTAGGGCAAATTCTCGTTGCGGTAACAACTTCTCTTGAAGGTTCAGGCACAATACATTACCAGTGGAAAAGCGGAGGAACCATCGTTGGAACTAACAGCAGCACTTATACAGTAACAGTACAAGATGTAGGTAAAAAAATAACAGTAACGGTTATTCGAACTGGCAACTCCGGCAGCGTAACAAGCAGCGAGACCGATGAAGTCCCCGATAACCGCCCAGATCTTACAGGTAGTGTTAGCATTACCGGTTTTGCGCAAATAGGACAAATATTAACAGCTAACACAGCTTCTCTTGGCGGAAGCGGTACGATTACCTACCAGTGGAAAAGAGGAGAAGATCCTATTGGCACTAATAGCAGTACTTATACAATTGTAAACGCAGATATTGGAAATAAAATAACAGTTTCTGTAAGCCGCTTAAACAATAAAGGCTCTGTAATAAGCTCCGAGATTGATACAATAATTGACTATTATACGATTACTTTTGACAGCAAAGGCGGAAGCGAGGTTAGCCCGATAACCAACGCAAGACATGGCTTTGCAGTTACAAAACCTGCTGATCCTGCTAGTGGAAATAGCTATACTTTTGATTATTGGTATTTAGATGACCCGGAAACACCTTTTAATTTTAGCACTTTAATTACCGGAAGTATTACTCTTTATGCAAGATGGAATATACTTGTATATAATTTAGGCGATGTATTACCAGACGGCGGAATAGTTTTTTATTATTCCGAAACACCCTTTAAAGTGTATCAACATAAAGATGATACTGTAGGTATAGATGCTAAATATCTTGTAGTTGCACCTGATGTAATAGATGGTTTATTTTGGGATAATATCGGTTATCTAAATAGCAATCTTATTCCCGGTGATTTTACCCACACAGAAATTGGTTATGGAAAAAAATACACAGACATGATTATTGATAGTATAGGCGAACGCGCCGAAGCTGCACTGGCTTGTAGGAATTATGGTACCGGCTGGTTCCTTCCAAGTATACCTGAATTAGAACTATTAAATGCTAATAGGGAGTATGTTTTTGATAGTGAAGTTTTTATAAATTTCTTTTATTGGTCTTCTAACCAATATGATGATATTATTGTATTGTTGTATTATTTTGGTACTGGACATTCTGGTGAAAGCTCAGTTGTTAAAGACTTCTCTGGTATTAGCGTCCGTCCCATACGAGCTTTCTAGCGCTTTTAGTTAAATTGCTTTTTGAAGTGTCTGCCCAGAACATCTGAGTCATTCAGCGTTAATCCGCGGACACTCTTTTTTACACCAATTATATCAAAAAGCGTATTAATTTAACAAACGGCTGTCAGTTTTTAACTTGATAACCAGACGAATTTTTGGTACAATAAATTTATGGACAAAACAATTACTGTTATAAATAAAAAAGACAGCAGAAATTCGGGTTATGTCCCAGGAACCGCCGCAGAAAGGATAGCAATGGTTTGGCCATTGACTTGTGAAGTAGTATCATTGAGTAAAAAATACGATGTTGAACAGCCATTACAAAGACATATTATCAATATTGTCAGAAAAAAAAGTTAAATTCCTGCTGGTTGGCGCCTATGCTATGGCAGCTCACGGATACCCAAGATCTAAGTATGAATAACAAAGACCTTGAAAAATTGATTGTTCCGCGGTTTATGAACTATGTCCGCTATGATACCGAAAGCCGCCGTGATATCGAGGAAACTCCTTCGACGCCGGGGCAATGGGATTTAGCGAAAGTTCTGCGCGATGAACTTTTGGCTCTTGGTATAAAAGATGTAAAACTTACAGACCACTGTTATGTAATTGCCAGACTTCCGGCAACAGGTAAATACACAGAGGCGGGCAAAGAGAGCAAGTGTATCGGGTTTCTTGCTCATCTTGATACTGCAGGCGATGTTTCCGGAAAAGATGTTAAACCGCAGCTTGTGCAAAACTACGACGGTAAAAAAATCGAACTAACTGGCGGACTTTGTTTAGACCCTGAGAAAGAGCCGGGGTTAGCAGAACACAAAGGAAAAGCTATTATCCACAGTGATGGAACAACATTACTTGGAGCGGACAATAAAGCAGGCATTGCAGAAATTATGGCAGCAGTGGAGTACCTAACCGCTAACCCGCAGATAGAACACGGACCTGTCGAGATTATTTTTACCCCCGACGAAGAAACAGGCAAGGGGTTGCCGCATTTTCCCATGGAAGAGATACAATCAGTTTATTGCTATACGGTAGACGGCGGTCCAATCGGCGAGATAGAAATCGAGTGTTTTAATGCGTATAAGGCAGATATCGAGTTTCATGGTAAGGTGATACATGTGGGGCATGCAAGAGGTTTACTCGCCAACGCAGTGCTTATGGCATCAACTTTTGCGGCTCTTCTTCCGCGCAGCGAAAGCCCGGAATCCACAGACGGTTATTACGGATATTATTGCCCAATGGAAATTGCCGGCAATTTGGAGAAAGCTGCGCTGGAGGTTTTTCTGCGCGATTTTGATCAATCCGGTATGGAGCGCCGGCTGGAGGCGTTAGACGTTTTTGCCAGGACCGTGGAAGCCCAGTTTCCCGGCGGAAAGGTAATTGTTAAAAGTCAGCCTCAATACTATAATATGAAAACCAGGATAAATGAAAATCCTGAAGTACAGGAAAGGCTAAAACAAGCGGCACATAACGCTGGAATTGAATGGCGCCTGAAACCAGTACGGGGCGGAACCGATAGTTCAAGGCTTACGGAGCTGGGTATACCTACTCCGAACATTTTTACAGGCGGCAGGAATTTTCACAGCCGCCTTGAGTGGGTAAGCGTGAACGAAATGTGCGCCGCCTGCAGGTTAATCATCGAGATAATTTGCTTAACAAGTTAAGCACAGGAGTTTGATTTATGATAGGAACATTAACAACAGTTTTTGGCGATCAGATAAAAAGAGTTATAAAGGTGTCTAAAGCGCCGACTGTAATCAGCGAAGATAATGTGTATCAGGAAGGAGACCCTAACGTCCTTTCTATTCTTGATGAAATGGTAAACCATTTAATTCTTCCCGGAAGCGGACTTGATGGAATGAATCACCTTGAGGAACTAATGGAAAAAGCCGAATCGGGAAAATCCTGCCTGCTCCTTGTTGAACATTACAGTAATTTGGATCTTTCCATTGTTTCCCTGTTTGCCAGAATGGCAGGAGGCCGCGGTCAGGCAATCAGCGATGCGCTTGTTGCAATAGCCGGGATGAAATTAAACGAGCATAATCCTGTTGTTGCCGCATTTACCGGCGCTTACACAAAGCTTGTAATTTACCCCAGCCGCTCGCTATTGGAAATGGATCCGGAAAAAGACAAAGCCGAAATTGCACGCGGCAATGCCATAAACCGCGCTGCCATGAAATCGCTGATAAGGCATAAATACAAAGGAAAACTAGTTCTTGTATTCCCTTCCGGAACCCGTTACCGCTCATGGGAGCCGGATACAAAAAAGGGTGTAAGGGAAATCGATTCTTATATCCGCTCTTTTGACTACATGTGTTTTGTTGCAATTAACGGAGAGATCCTGCATGTGCAGCAAACTGACATGATGAATGATGCAGTAAGCCATGATGTCGTTCGCGTTACAGTCGGACCGGTCAGGGATTGCAATGAGTTTCGCGATAAAGTACTGGCAGAGACAAGTAACGATGAAGATAAAAAGCAGGCAGTTGCTGATGAGATAATGAAAGAATTGGAAAAAATGCACACCTCCGCCGAAGCGGAACGCAAGAAACTACTGGAAAAATAAAAAAACACGGATCAACAATTTGCTAATCCGTGTTTCAGCAACTGGTTCTTACCAGTTACCGCCGCCTCCGCCTCCGCGTTCACGGCGTGGTTTATCCATCGCTTCGTTTACGCGCAGCTGGCGTCCGTCAAATTCGCGGCCGTTTGTGCCAGCGATTGCCGCAGCGGCTTCTTCATCGCTGCCCATTTCGATAAATCCGAACCCTTTTGAGTTGCCGGTTTCGCGATCAAAAATGATCTTTGCTGATGCGACGCTGCCGAAACCTGAAAACAGGTTCTTCAGACCATCTTCGGTAGTGTTGTAGGAGAGGTTACCGACATACAATTTCTTCGCCATTGAGAAAATTCCTTCGTACTTAAGCGCTTACGCACTTTAGCACATTTGGACTTTGCGTCCGCGGACTTTGGTCCGTTAGGACTTCCATCCAAGTATTCACGTCCGCACAAGCGAACGACTCTTATTCTCTGCAAGTGCCGGATAAAAACCCGGTGCCGGCAAGAGATATAGATTCATTATTTGTTAAGGGAAAAAGACGATAAGCATTTTTACTAGCAGCAAACGACAAGAACAGAACCCCTAAACCATGCGGCCTTATAAAAAGCCTGCAAAAATAATCTCTACTCAATCTGAAATAACTTCCAATTAATGAAAATATAGCCTTATCAGAAAAAAATGTCAAGGCTTTTATAGCGAATTTATTCATAAATTAACTTTATAGCGTTTTTTATATTTGCGGCAGAATGAAGCCCCTGAATTGGCTGTTCCGGGACAGGTCCCAGAAATTTCTTAAATCCAAGGTTTGCCGCTGTTTTAATACGATTTGACAGGCGGTGTACGGGGCGGATTTCCCCGGTTAGCGATAATTCCCCTGCAATTACCAAATCTGCAGGCAGCGCCCGGCCTGTTCTTGCCGAATACAGGGCACAGGCAATTGCCAGTTCAACCCCTACCTCTGTAATGCGGATTCCTCCTGCTGCATTTACGTATAAATCCTGATCCGAAAGCCTGAGATCTGGTTTATTTTGCAAACTAAGATGTTTTTCCAATGCTGCGGATATACGGGAAACCCTGCCGGAATCGATTTTATCTGAAAAAACACGGCTTATTGTGCCTTTGGCAGGGATAGTGAGCGCCTGAATCTCTACCAAAATAGTTCTTGATCCTTCCAGAACTGCCGCTATAGCTACCCCTGGAGGCAGTTCGCCTTCGCGTCTTATCAGAAACATACGTCCCGTGTCTTCGACAGGAGAAAGACCTTTTTCTCCCATTGTAAAAATTCCAATTTCGTCGATAGAACCGAATCTGTTTTTTGAAGCGCGTAAAAACCTGCAGTCAATAGTTCCGTTTAAACCTGATGCTTTATCGTTTTGCTCAAAGTAAAGGACAGTATCTACCATGTGTTCCAGGGTTTTAGGTCCGGAAATAACGCCTTCTTTTGTAACATGCGCCGCCAAAAATACCGCAGCATCATGTTCCTTTGCCCAGGCGATTAATTCAAATGTACAGAACTTCATCTGGTTGATTCCGCCGGGCGCAGGATTCGCATTCATCGATGCGTTTTCGGAATAAAGTGTCTGGGCGGAATCAATTAAAATTAATACAGGTTTTATGTTATTAAGGACAGATTCGATTTCTTCAAGGCATCCTGAGCAAAGTATTTCTATCCGTTCCATGATACTTTTATCAGTGTTTAATCCAAGCCGGTCTGCTCTTAATCTTAACTGCCCGGCAGACTCTTCGCCGGATACATATAATACGCGCCCCTTTGTTTGAGCGGCAGCGGCGATTTGCAGAAGCAATGTAGATTTGCCAATTCCCGGCTCACCGCCAATAAGTATCGATGAACGTTTCATAATGCCACCGCCAAGCACGCGATCCAGTTCGCCGATACCGCTTCCAATGCGGCTGCCTTCCATTGGGTCCACAGCTGCAAGGGGCAGAGTCACAGGACCTGAATCTCCGCGTCCTTTGCCGTGTCTGCCGGGTATACGGCCTTGCGCAGAAATTTCGTTTCTGGCTGCAGATTCAACAAGAGAGTTCCATTCACCGCATTCTGGGCAGCGTCCCAGCCACTTTGGTTCTTCACGGCCGCAGGAGGAACATTTGTAGATTAGGTTTTTTTGCTTTTTCATGCGAGAGATTAGTCTCCGGTTCTTCGAGGCGTTATGCGAATACCAGCGCCAAAGCGCCAGCCGTCAATTGCCGAAGTGTTATCATCTGCATTTAATTTGTAAACAGGAAACCATGTGCGTAAGTCAAATCCAAGTAAGAATTTTTCGTTTATTGGAAAATCCATTCCTATTCCGGCAACAGGTATAAACCATCGATTTTTGCTCCAGAAATATTCACGGATAGCGTCTGTGTGAATCTTCGCTTCGGCTTCATCTCCGGGATAATCCGAGATTGCCGTAGTAATAATCCGTAAATCTGCGGCAGGACCTGCGTAGATTCGAAGAGCAGTACCGCTGTCGCCCAGGGGAAAATTTCCTGTTAATTGAATGCCGGTAATAAAACCTATTATTAGCGTTCTGCCGTTTTCCGGATTACTGGCCATTGGATATCCCAGCTGTGTGTTAAACTCGTAATTTTTCATATAAATGTCTTCGGTTAATTCAACTCTTAAAGGACCCAGAATCCGGAAAGAAAGAACCCCGCCTCCGGAAGGAATTATTGGGAAAGGATCGGAATCAACCCCGTTATCTGCCGGAAAGCCCAGTATATTCCCCGTTATGGACCATTGAAACGCATTCCCAAAAACTGAATTTAACGGTAAAAGTGCGAAAATTAATGTTAATAGCGCAGCTCGTTTAAAACGAGGCAGGAAAATATCCATATAAATATTATACCGTATTAATGACGCAGGGGCAATTATTTATTATAATATGAATATGAATAACACTGAAACTGCGGTAGCTCTTTGCGCGGTAGGCGCCGAAAAAGCCGTATCAAATGAGCTGCGAAAGATGGACATTAAAGTAGAAGATTCTCTGTATGGCAGGGTCAGGTTTAAGGCCGGCGTAAAAGAATTGTATAAAGCTCTAATTGGACTTCGTGCGGCAGACAGGGTGCTTCTGGAAATTGCGCATTTTAAGGCAGTAGATTTTGACGCGCTTTTTGAAGGAGCTGCAGCCGCGCCATGGGAACAGCTTGTGCCGAAAGGTATGGGTTTAAAAGTTGCAAAAGTCCGCACCAACCGTTCGCAGTTAAAAGCGGAAACCAGTATTCAGGCAATTGTACACAAAGCAGCGGCGCAGCGTTTGTGCGGTAAATATAATGTTACGCGGCTCCCCGAGCCTGTAATTATTCCAAGGAAAAAAGATTTTAATAATGAAGTCCCGCCTGTAAAAATTGCAGAAGTGCGCGTGTACATAGAAAAGGATATTGTTTCCCTGCTTGTCGATCTTAGCGGGGAGCCGCTGTTTAAGCGCGGTTACAGGAGCGAAGGCGGCGCAGCGCCGCTGCGGGAGACAACGGCTGCTTCTATTTTGCTTTTATCCGGGTGGAAGCGGAAGTTTCCCCTTTATGATCCATTCTGCGGTTCGGGAACAATTCTTATCGAAGCTGCCATGTATGCATGGGACATGGCGCCTGGTCTTGGCAGGCGTTTTGCCATTCAGGATATGCCAATCGCCGATTCAAAAATGGAACAGCAGGTTCGCGATGAATTCCGGTCAAAAATCGATTTTAACCGTACTGATAATATCCGTCTTGTAAGAATTGCCGGCAGTGATGAGGATCTGCGTTCTGTCTCCATTGCCGCTTCAAACGTAGCTCGTCTGTGCGACATAGCTTTGGGGAAGGAACCACAGCGGGGTATTCGTTCTGCAGATACCAAAACCCCGGGTATAGATTTAAAGGTTCTGCCAATGAGCGAAGCCCGCTCCCCGTTTCCGGATGATCCTGGTTTTATCGTTACCAACCCGCCCTACGGCAAGCGGCTTGGAGACCAGTCTCTGGCAGAGCAGATTTACAGCGAAATGAACGGGTTGGGGGAGCGCTTCCCGGGTTGGAAACTTGCCCTGATTACAGACCATAGCGGATTTGAAAGCTTTTTTGGTAAAAAGGCGGATTCCTGCCGTGAAATAAGTAACGGCGCAATTCCTTCCTATTTTTTCCAATATGGGTTATGATATTAAAAAGCGGGGAAAATAATGGCAGTTGCAGTTGAACATGATAAAAGACGAGAAAAAATCCTGGAGAAGGCCCTTGCCGTTTTTATGGATGATGGGTATGAAGATGCCACCTTCCAAAAAATAGCAGATCGATGCGGGATAACAAGGACAATACTATATCTCTATTTTAAGAATAAAAGAGAGATTTTTACATATAGTATTAAACAGCTCTTGTTAAGCGTCGAAGAAAATATTTTCTCTATTCGCGCTGATAAATCTTTAAGCAGCGTTGATAAAATTTCCAAAGTAATGTTTACGATTTTCAAGTTACTGGAGCAAAACCGGCAGCTTCTGTCTGTTGTTTTGGATTATCTTTTACATCTTTCAAAAGAAAGCGGTATTGATCCGGAAGTACGGGTTCGCCGCAGGACAGTAAAGCTCAGGCATGTATTATCAACAATAATGATAGAAGGCGTAAAATCCGGAGAATTAAAAAAACTCAACATTAAAACTGCGAATGATTATTTGTATAGTTTTGTTGAATCTGCCGTTTTTCAGCTAGTTGTTTTAAAACGTAATAATGTCAGCGAATTAAAAGAAACTGTAACTTTCGCAGTAAAAAAGTTAGGCAGTTAAGTAAATACGAAGTTTTTCCATAACAACCTCGATATCCAGCGGTTTTCCGATATGGTCATCCATGCCGGCATTGATGCAATTTTCTATATCTTCCCTAAAAACATTTGCCGTCATTGCAATTATCGGAATGCGTTTACGCATTTTTGTTTCCATCATGATTTTTTCTTCAAACGCGCGTATTTGAACAGTTGCTTCAAAACCGTCCATTCCCGGCATTTGAATATCCATTAAAATCATTTCGTATCTGTCTGGTTCTTCTATATACATTTCCACAGCCTGTAGTCCGTTTTCTGCACAATCTATTTCCAGATGTGTGGGCTCCAGAAGCGTTAGTACAATTTCCCGGTTTATATCGACATCTTCTACAAGTAAAATTCTGTGACCTGTAAAATCGTCATCGCCTTCTTTGTCTGTATTTTTTTCCAGTTGATTTTCTGCATTCTCTGTACCGCGCTGCACCTGAATTGTAAATGCAAAAGTAGAACCCTTGCCGGGTTCCGAATCCACCCAGATTTCTCCGCCCATCATTTCCACAATGCTCTTTGATATTGAAAGGCCAAGACCTGTACCGCCGTATTTGCGCGCGGTACTTGATTCCGCCTGATGAAATGACTGGAACAGGCGCTTAAGATGTTCTTTGTTGATTCCGATTCCGCTGTCAATGACAGAAATTTGCAGCGTACAAACGCCGTTTTTTTCTTCCAGAAAGTGCGTATCAACTTTAACAGAACCGTTTTCCGGAGTAAATTTCACCGCGTTACCCAAAAGATTTGTTATTACCTGCGATAATCTTTGTTCATCACCGATTAACATTTTGGGAATTTCTTTATCAACATTAAGAATTAACGTTTGACATTTTTCTTCTATGCGGAAATTTACTACATTAAGAACACGCGCCAGCATTTTTTCAAAATTGAACTCCACAGGTGCGAGTTCAAACTTCTTTGCTTCAATTTTGGACATATCCAGAATGTCATTTATAACTCCAAGAAGGTGAGTCGAAGCATCTCCTATTTTATCCAGCGCATAATTTTTTCGCTCTATATCTTCGGTTCTTTTTGCAATTACTGTCATGTTTATAATTGCATTCATTGGAGTGCGCATTTCATGGCTCATGTTTGATAAAAACTCGCTCTTGGCTTTACTGGCTGCAGTTACCTTTTCGAACGCTTCATTAAGTTTTGAATCATATATATCCAGCATTATTGCGTTTGCAATAGTACTTGCAGTCATTGCAATAAAACTTTTTTCATTGTCTGTCCACTGACGCGATTTAAGGCATTGTTGAACAGTTAACATTCCCCATAATCGTCCTTCGACATATAGCGGAGCGAAGACAAATGCACTTACATGATTTGATAAAAACAACTGGAATGCTTCTATCTTGCTTATTTCTGTATCTGTACATGAAAGAACCGGCATTGTAGAACTGTCATAAAGCCTTTCCGGAAAACTTGATTTTAACATTTCGTTCAGTTTGATTTTTTCAACCGGCGGCTGCATTAAATCGGCAGACCAGTGATACGCCAGATGGGCATTGTTGCTTTGATAATCAAGTTTGAATATGGCGACAACAGATACCTTATGATAACGGCCTATTTTTGCAATGGCTTCGTTTACAAGGGTTTGCGTTTCTACAGAAGAAACAAAACTTCGGGATATTTCTGAAATTAATTCCTGTTGTTCAAGGCGCGTTTTTAGCTGCTTGCTTTGATTTTCCAGCTCTTCTGTTATTTTTCTGATATGGCGAAGATCGTACAGGTAGGCAAGCCCTACAAGCTTTCCTTTGTACTTTGTACGAGTAAGTGTAATTTCAAATGGGATTAATTCACCGGATGTTGATATATGTGTCCATTCAAATGTCAGATTTTCACCGTTTAATACGCGTTTTATAACTTCAAATGCTTTTTCTTTTGAGTTATCTCCGTTTGGCTGAGTTTTTGGGTTGAGCTTAAAAAAATGTTCGATGTAGTATTGCTTTGTAGCTCCAAGTAAATCTAAAATTGTTTCGTTACACTCAATAACGTGAAGATTTTCATCAAATATAGTTACACCGATTGGCGCAGCATCAAGAGCAGCGCGGCTAAATTCATAATTATCAGTTTCCTTTCCCATTTCTGGAACAACCTCATCTTAAGAATTATATATCGAAAATAGAAAGAATAATATAGATTTTTTTACGCTTTATAGTTGTTTTATGTCTTGAAATTTATGCATAAAAAGAGGATAATTTTTCTATGGAAACAGGCCAGTCAATCTATATCTTTAGTCAGCTAATTCTTGGAGCAGGAGCTGCATTTTTGGCAATTTTATTGTGGCCAAAAACCAGAGAAGCAGCATGGATGCTTGTTATTTTTGGTACAATTGTCGCATATATCGAAACTGTGTATTCTATTTTGAAGATATTTGGTATTGCCGGGGATGAGTATTTAATTCTTGACACGATTCCTCTTGTGTCGTTTATACTTCCTACAGTACGAATGACCTTGTTTATAATCGCGTTTACGGTAATGATTTATAAGCAATCAAGGAGAGAGCTATGAAAGCGTTAATTATTGGATTTATCGTGATCGCTGCTGCGGTTTTTGCGATTCTGCCTGCGGCTTCTGTTGGTTTTGGACTTAGCTGGGGAGACGATGTGCTGACTTTTCTTAAAGGCTGCGCTCCCGTTCTGGCTATACTGACAGGTGTTATTGCCATTTTTATCGGAATTGCTGATATAAAAGATCGCGCAGAGGCAAAAAAAGAAGACGCCGACGCCCAAGAAAGCACCGTGTAACGGTGTGGATGAATAATTTTCTTAATTATGTTATTATTCCAGCATGTCGAACGTTTTAGAACCCATTTTAATTTCTCTTAAGCAGGCTCAGGCAAAACTGGCGGGTGAAAACTGCGCTGCCAAAGATAAAGCGCTTGCCGCCGCAGCCGCTGCAATTAGCCGTGAGCGTAAAGCAATTCTTGAGGCTAATGCGCGCGATGTGGAACAGGCGCGTAAAGGCGGCATGAAAGAAAGCCTTGTTGATCGCCTGCTCCTTAACGATAAACGTATCGATGGTATTATCGAAGGTATAGAAATCGTAATCAGACAGGAAGACCCTATTGGCCGTGTACAGTCCGGCTGGACAATTCCTAATGGTTTACAAATCGAAAAAGTAACAGTACCGATAGGTGTTGCTGCAATTATTTACGAATCGCGTCCCAATGTTACGGCAGACTGCGCCTCCCTCGCGTACAAGGCAGGCTGCTCGATACTTTTGCGCGGTTCATCGTCGGCGTTGGAATCCAACAAGGCGCTTGTTAAAGCCATCAAGGCGGGGTTAAATGAGAGCGGCGGGATAGCGGATGCTGTTGCTCTGGCGCAATCCGGTAGCAGAGACGAAGTTGACGAGATACTCAAAGCGCGCGAATATATCGACGCAGTTCTTCCAAGGGGAGGGCACGAGTTGATCCGGCGCGTGGTTGAAAATGCGCGAGTTCCAGTGATCGAGACAGGCGAAGGAAACTGCCACATTTATGTTGAGCCATCAGCGTTGGAAACTGAAGCAGGCATTAACAACGTTATAGAAATTATCTTAAACGCAAAGCTGCAAAAACCCGGCGTATGCAATGCTGTGGAAACTTTGCTTGTACACAAAAACGCACTCGCCACTCTTATGCCAAGGCTGGCGGCTACGCTTGCAGGTAAGTGCGAGCTGCGCTGTGACGGCGCAAGTAAAGCGGCAATCGGCGCGATACCTGCTGCGTTAGTTTTAAAAGACACTAGCGAAGATGACTGGGGAACAGAGTTCCTTGATTACATTCTTGCGGTAAAAACAGTTGTTTCCTGCGAAGAGGCAGTCGCTCATATCAATATGTATGGTACAAAACATTCAGAAGCTATTATAACAAACGATCTTAAATCGGCAGAAAAGTTTCGCTCACAGACAGATGCATCCTGTGTGTACGTCAACGCATCGACACGCTTTACAGACGGCGGACAGTTCGGTTTTGGCGCAGAACTTGGAATCAGCACTCAAAAATTCCACGCAAGAGGACCAATGGGACTTGAAGCGCTTACAACAATAAAGTACCTTGTAACTGGCAGCGGTCAAATTAGATCATAAATAAGGAAGGTTCCTCTCTTGATAACAAAACTTATTGCAGATTCACGAAAAATAATTTTTAAATTTGGCTCTAACACCCTTGCCGGCAAGGATGGAAAAATCAATTCTACGCTTCTTTTGGAATTTGCAGAACAGGCTGCGGAACTCAAAAAAAAGGGAAAGCAAATTGTCATAGTTTCTTCCGGCGCGCAAGTAGCGGGACTTTCAACTATGGACAAGTGGGCGCGCAAAAAAGATATTCACTACAGGCAGGCATTATGCGCGGTAGGGCAGGTCGAACTTATGAGCGCATGGGGCAAAGCATTTGAAAAACACAATCTTCACATTGCACAGATACTTCTAACACGCGAAGATTTTAACGACACTAACAGAACATTAAATATGCGCAACACGCTGTTCACTCTGGTAGACGAAGGAATCATTCCAATCATCAACGAAAACGACACGGTCTCTGTGGAAGAAATAAAAATCGGCGACAATGATACTCTGGCGGCACGCTCGGCAATTCTTTGGAGCGCAGACCTCTTGGTTCTTTTCAGCGACATAGACGGATTGTACGATAAAAATCCCAAAGAAGACCCGCAGGCAACACTTGTAGAAGAGGTAAAAGATATTTCTGTTATTCGCAAACAAATTACTATGGGAGCAACTAACAGTTTTGGAACTGGCGGTATCGCAACAAAAATTGATGCCGCAGAACTGGCACTGTCTTACGGAATACCTACAATCCTGGCACACGGCGGCAAATCCCGAAGCCTCGAAGCTTTAGCTGCAGGGAATCAAAAAGGAACAGTGTTTCTGGGTTAGTTAGTATATTTTTACGTAGAAAATATTATCTATAAACTGGTACTGGACAATGACTGGAAATGTATATGACGTTACTGAGAATTTAGGTTTATTAGTATAGACATTCCCTCTCTGACTATCATCATCAATATATTCTCCAGGAATAATATTTATCATAGCATCCATCCAACCATCTGCTTCTAAAGTAACTGGGTCAGAGAGTGTATTTTCTACTCTTATCTCATAAGGAATAATATCATTAATGGAAATTATATTACCATCATCCCATATTTGTTTTACCCTTTTTGCTGGTTGTAGATTATGTACCCTGGCAAAACTATATTCAATTGATTCAGATTGACCTGTTTCCAGTATTATTACTGACGGATTATTTTTTGACCACTGGAAAGATATTTGCCTGGTTGATTCGTTTATGACAGTAGAGTTTTCATTAATGTTACAGGAAACAAGAGCAAGTAAAATAAACACACAAAATATTAGTTTTTTCATGGATTAATAGTTACTTTAAAAGTCTCTCCATCTTTTATAAATATAACATTCAATGGATATCCATCATCTGTACTTGCAGAAAAATTTGGATTTACCCTATATAGCAACCATAATGAGTTTGTTTGTTCAGTATCTATATTAGAAAAATTAATAATATTCGTCCAGCCATCAGCATCAAGAATCCCTGATTTCCCGGATAAATTTAATATTTTTACTTCATATGACTGACGATCATAAAAATGACATTTTCCAGATGATTGAACATAATTAACATATACTCTTTTTTCTGGAGAATAATTTTCAATACCGCGTTCTCCATCACCTTTTATTAAAAATGCAATCTCCTTTGATTCACCTGGTAAAAGCGTGACGGCATCAGAATTTCTGTGGAAATTTACTACTACTGTTTCATTTAAGGAATGATTGGTTGCAATATGATAATAATATGAATCACCACCACAAGCTCCAAAAAAAACAGTTATTAAAAATATTAGAACCAGCTTCTTCATGATACCTCTACTTAAAAATAATTATAATACAAATACTAAGATACATTAGGTTATTTTGTCAACTAAAAAATAATTTTTACGCGATTTTCTTAAGAGGTACGATCTTTGCAAGTTCAGCTCTAATTTTTTGTTTTACTAATGTTGTTTCTATATGTTCTTGTAACCGTAAAAAATAGCCTTCTGAAAGACTAAAAAGGCGGGTCAACCTTAAGTCTGTATCTACTGTGATATTCCTGCGTCCATTTACAATATCAGTAATTCTGCTGGGTGCGACACAAATAGCTCTGGCAAGTGCATTTTGAGACAATTTATATGGTTCCATAAACTCATCAAAAAGAATTTTTCCCGCATGTTCTATCTTTATATATTTCATAAATACCTCTTATTCTGTATTCTATACTACGGAATACGGAATGTCAATCATGATAAACTACTATTTTATAACTCCGGGTCTTACAAGCCCGACATTTAGTGCGCCGCAGCGAATACCTTCGCTGATTGCTGTGTTAAAGTCTGCTTTATCCAGCAAAGCGGCTGCAAGTCCTGCGGTAAATGAATCTCCGCAGCCTGTGGTGTTAACGGCTTTTACCGGTGTAACATCAACCTCATAATAATTTTCTTTATCGATAACAAGTATCTTCTGGCTGCCGTTTGTTAGAATAATCCGGCATTTATATTTTTGAGCAATTTCAAAAATTAAATCGCGTGATCCGTTTATTCCAAGCCTGAATGTATTAATAAATTCATCAAGGTTCGGTTTGATTATATCCGGTTCGTACTTCAGGCACTCTAATAAATCATCACCTTTTATATCAAGGATTACAAACAGTTTCTTTTCTTTTGCTTTACGCACCAGCGTTGGAATTACATTGTTAGAATATCCTCTTGCCTTCGTACCAGAGATAATTAAACACTTTAAGTCCGGTTGTGTCAGAATATCGTCAAACTTTTCCAATAAGCGCAGCTCTGTACCAGCGGCAACCGGTTCCGGGGTTTCGATAAGTTCTGTTGTGCCTGCATCGTTTTCTGTCAGCATGGTGTAGCAAAAACGAATTTGTGATTCGCTCTCGACCCACTCCACATTTAACCCGTCTTGCTCACATAACGACAAAAACAGCGGCTTTAAGTCGCCTCCAAGATGCGTCAGGTGTACTACTTTTTTTCCAAGTTGAGTTAAAACGCGCGTAACATTAATACCTTTGCCGCTAGCGTCAAAGCGGTGTACTTTGGTACGATTGACTGCGTTAGACGTAATCGACGAAAAGCTCAGAGTTTTTTGCAAAGTAGGGTTAAGGCAAACAGTTA
>WQXC01000025.1 GCA_009785045.1 Treponema sp.
CCAGCTCCGGCAGCCCCAGCTGCGGCAACCCCGGCTACAACAGGGTATTAACCGTTTATCAATTTCTTTCCATTGCAATCTAACTCTTGGCATGTTACACTATCACTTGTTAATGCAATTTCGCCAAATAGGAGCCAAAAATGAAAAACAACATACAAAATAATAGAATTGGGGCAACAAATAGCAGCATAGTAATATGTTGTTTCCTGTTAATAACTCTCTATTTTACCGCCTGCGATCTTTTTAACCCAACTGACCCTGATATGCTTGCCAAAATTGATGCCGAAATTGCCTGGGCAAATGCAGCACGGTTAAACATTACAGTAGCGTATCCCCAGTTCTGGGGCACAAGCCTTCAACGCGGCACTGGCAGAGCCGGTGACACCCGCGTGGGATATGAGTTTGATATTGATTTTACTCCATCACCAGATTATTCATTTTTAAATTGGCTCGCCTACGATACTAAAAAATTAAACGCAGCTTTTCCAAACTGGATAAATAATGCCAATGTCATTACAGAAGATAAAATAAATGAAATATTTAAATTAAATGCTTTGCATTCTTTGCCTGTTCTGGAAGGAATAGAATTGCCGCAGTTTGATCTTGGCGGCGGCACAGGCAGAGTAAAAGTAACAAATGACAGTGTTTTAGATATAACGTTAATTCCTGTTTCCAGAGAACAGCCTCGTATTATACGATCTACACCGGATAATAATACAGGAAATTATAAAAACAATGGAAAAATTGAAATTGTTTTTGCTTCTTCAATAAGAGGAGATAGAGTAATATTTGGAAACAATAATATTATGATATTTTCACAGGAATATGATTCTGAAACAAATACTTACGGTCCGCAAATATCTATGCCTTTTACTGGAGTAGGTGCGTATTATTCCTCGCCAACTTATAATGATAATCTCAAAACTATAACTATAAACTCAAGAAATGGAGGACCAAAATTAAACTCATTAATAACATTATATCTTGGTGATAGAATAACAAATACTAATGGAAGACCACTTAAGCCGGTCGAAATAAAATGGAAAGCTAACGAAGAAACTCTTCAGGTTATCAATCCTTATGCTTATTATGTCGAAAACGAAGATAAGATAGTAGTAGAATGGGATACTGAAGGATCGGTTTTTCAAACGGTAGTAAGCTGGATGATTGATGATGTAATGGCTGATCCTATTATTCTTCCAAATAGTGATATTAGGAAATACGAAATTACAGGCATACCGAAACTTGTCTACAATGATCCTGACAGCCTTATAAGGTACGATATAATGATTTCACTTATCAATGCAGCAGGAAGTGTAAGTGATATGAGTAACGATTTACTAATGATTATAAACTCAGCAGGTTCTGAATCCAGCGGAGGAGCGGAATACACTCTTGTCTACAATGTTGATGATCTAAGAAATGCACGTTTAAATGAAAAAATTTTGCTTATGAAGGATTTAGAAAATGTTACAAACTGGACACCTTTAGGGCGAAATTCTCCTTTTACAGGTATATTTTATGGTTTTGGACATACAATAACAGTAAATAGTTTTGCATCAGGGCTTGGGAATAATGCATCTTATGGTATTTTTTGGCATATAAATAACGCAAAATTTTTTAATCTTGAATTAAATTATCCTAATAGTAATATTGTCCAGCTTGCGGATGTAAATCATACAGTTAACGCAGGCGGACTTGCAGGAATTATGAACGGAACAAATATTATAGAAGATTGCAATATAGAAAATGGTTTTTGGATAAGAGCATTTCAACCAACAAATGAATATATGTCTGTTTTATGGACTGATAATGGACAGCGGCACGGATGGGGAGCTTCTATTCAATTAGATAATACTCAATTAGATAATACTAATATTAATAAAACATATTCTTTTAAGACTCAGTATGCTTTCTGGGTTCATGATTTTGGAAATGATGGCCCAGGAACACTTAGGGATGCTTTTGCACTTGCTTCTACTGGAGCAACAATTATTTTAGACGGGGTTACAGCTGGAAGCACCACTATTGATCTTGTAATCCCATTAGAATTACCCCTCAATAGAACTTTTATTGTAGAAGGAAACGGGGTTATTATACAACCTGTAGCTGGGTGGACATCAAATGCAACAAGCCAACTGTTACGTGTTAATAATGAAACAAATTTAACTATCAATCGTGTCCATTTCAGAAACGGAAGATCGACAAACAGCGGTTCGGCTATACGAAACCATGGAACTTTAACTTTGAATTCTTGTATATTCTCCGGTAATGAAACTAATGGTGAGAATACGGACGGTACTCATGGCGGCGCAATTCGTAATGAGAATTACGCGGCATTGACTGTAATAGGATGTACTTTTTATAATAATAAGGTTATACAAACTGGGAGCGGGGATCCTGCTCGAGGTGCGGCAATTTATAATACCGGTAGAAGTTTGACTATCACAGGAAATATTTTTTATGGTAATAATTCCTATAGTAATGATAGTCACATTATATATGGTAATACAAACTTAATTTCAGGAGGTCATAATATTGTCGATCGCGCGCTTGGTACGGGTCGATATGAAGCGGGTTTTAATGTTCCTGATTCTTCAGATGCTACTACAGCAGATTGGGGTTTAACAGGTGGGCACGGTAGTGGCTTAAGTTGGGGTTCTACTGGAAATGTTGTTGAGCCAAGTGAAGCTACTGGTAATGGTAATGATAGATTTGTCTTTGGACCAAATCCGTTCACAAATACTGATACTAGCGGCAATGACGCCTTTAGACCGCGCGGTAACACGCTGCAAACGCATATTCCGGCAAGCTGGGCAAGTACAAATAACATGCCAGCAACAGATTTTTACGGTAATCCAAGAAGGCATACATTTAGCGGAACTGATGCAAATAGAGCCGGCGCGCCCGGCGCCGTTGAAAGACCGTAACAGGGGGAGGAATTTGTCCGCGGATTTACACGGATTAAATGAAGAATTCTAAAAAAATTTCCGCGATAATCTGCGAAATCCGCGGATGATGTCTTTTCGTTGTAGTTTTTCTACAGTCTCCCAAGGCACAAAGAACACGGAGAGGATCTAAGGAGAAGCAGTAGCTAATTTTACTTACTCAACAGCCAATGCTATACGCAAAGCAGAATTTACTTCTTTCATTACCTTTAGAGTAAACAGGCGCACAAATAACAGTGGAAAAGTTGTAGTCAATCAAGGGCTGTCTGGAAACAACCAAGAAAACACGATGGCTTTTTGGATCATTCGCCGTTCCTTTATAAACCCGGAAAAGTTCGCCGCGCCTCACTTGTCATTATCTCCCCAAATATCTGCTTGGTATTCGAGCACGTCCATAGCTTCTTTATTGAGCCATTCGGAGTTTTTTTTTAACCACTCTTTTTCTTCTTCAGGTGTCATCTTATTGTTTGCCTTTTCTTTTACAAAAGGGATAATCTTGTACTCCAGATTTGCTCTGCCCGTGGCGTTTCACGGGGTACTTCGAGTGTAACTCGGCGGTCAGCCGGAATCTCTACAGTTTGCGTAATTGTCATGTATTAAAGATATCACAATAAGGAGAGAATTTCAATAGATAAATGACTTTATCCGCTTATCAGCACAAGCACCTCCCCACGTGTTGAACGCAGGGAGGGGGTTTTTGATGCTTTCCTACGGTCGTCTTGTCTACGGTAATGTACGAACATGGCCAGGTCCTCCTGGCGCGGTTGAAAGACCGTAGAGGGTTAACTCCAGAACGGCTCGTTTTTCCAGTCTACGGGGAAGCCCATTGCGGTTACATCAATATTTGGATATTTCGCCAGAAGATCTTTAAGTTTATTACGAAATGTATTGTTAGGTGTAATAATATCTAAAAAATATGCAATTACAGCCAAGACAACATATATTTTATCATTTGAAAGATTGGATGAAATCAACCATGTGCGATCTGTAACCTTTGGTAGTTTAATTGGAATACGTAAGCTTTTATTCCATAAACGTGCATGATGAGCGCAAATATTTCGAATATAAATAAGTGTATGAAGCCAGTTTGCCATAATCGGTTCTTTAACGCCAAAATATTTTGCAATAGCTTTGCGAGATGCGGAGCGTTTTGTAATATGATATAAAATTGAAAGTTGTCCCATTGATAAAACTTCTAAAACTATCCAAATAGGAGGATAGGGATCACTGTAAGTATCAAAAAAATGTTTTATAAAAACATCTGAAGAACGTTTTACATAAGATGATACATTATTAAGAAAATCTTTGTGTTCTGACTCAAGCGAAAAATTATTTATATCGGTGTACCAGAAGGGATTTTTTGAGTTAACAGAAAAATTATTCGTAATCTGGGCACGGATGGCAATTTCTATCTTTTCGATAGTTGAAAATATCAATACACGCAATTCTCTGTCAAAAAGATAAAGATTAATTATGTCATCAAAACAGGAATTAGGTTTATATTGATGTTGCTTTTTATCCGCTAGAAAAGGGTACATATATCCGCTTAAATGGTAATAGCTAATGTTCTGCAAATATCGAGTTGCTCTTTCTTCATCGGAGATATGCAATCCGCGCGACTTGAGAAGTTCAATATGTTCCTGAACCGACAATGGCGGTTTTAAATATAGTTTTTTATTCATAACAAAAAAAGACCCACCAAGTGTGCATATCGGGAAACCCGATAGAGGCCCGGCAGGCTTATTAACTATAATATAATAAATATTCAGTATTTAGTCAAGCAAAATAAATTAAAACTGGGATTTTTACATATTTACAAGGTAATAAGGGAAGAGAACACTATCATGTGCCTTCTTTTAGAATATCAATTTTAATTCCGTCGCTGTAGTCCGGTTCGTCTTTGGGCGGAATGTTTACGCGCAATATTCCGTTTTTATAGACGGCTTTAACTTTGTCCTGGGCATATTTGTCCAGCGGTACGAAATATTTTTGCTTTTCTATATCTTTAAGTTTAAGGCGGCGTTTTAAATAGCGGTTATTTTCTTCCAGGGGTTGTTCGCCGGCTTCGCTTTCAATCTTTGCGGAGAAAACCATGTAATCACCCTGGAAAGAAAGGTTTATGTCTTTTTCATCAAAACCGGCGAGCGCAAATTCAAAAACCAGAGATCTGTCTTCTGTCATAAAAACATTCATTGGCGGATACGAGTAGTTGGGATAAAAATCGGTGTTTTCATCAAAGAATTGTTTGCCAAAAGCAAAATGTCCGCCGGGGAAACCGCCGGAAGAATTACAATTGTTAAAATTTCTGTGGAATTCATTGTTAAATTCCTGGGCTGCTTCGAATATTTCATCAAAAATACTGCCCAGATCCATGTAGTTTCTTGTGCCTTTCATAACAGGCTCCTTGTGCCGCGCTTACGCCTTCGGCTTAAAATATTACAGAATCCCCAAAGGGCAATTCCGGGAACTTAACGATTCCTATAATAAAATTTACATAAATAATACCCAAAAGTCAAATGAATAATCCGCGGACAATTTTTCTATATTCCTTCCGCGGACTCTAACTCCGATTCAATTTTTATCCGTACCCGTTCAATCGAAACAGCTTTTCCGTCTTTACCGATATCCAAGTAGACTCCCTGAAGCTGCGGGTCGTCCCATGCGTCTTTTGTCCAGTCCGGAATGCCTGTAAGGTATTCCTTAATCCGCGAGTTTGCATCACAGCCGCCGACAGACTGCTGGCTGCCTGTGCGTCCGGCATCGCTAATGCAGGCAGTTCCGCCGGGCATGATAGTTTCATCGGCAGTTTGTACTCTGATGTGCGAACCGATTACTGCTGAGCAAAGACCGTCGGCTGCGTAGAAGAAGGTTTTTTTTTCGGCGCTTGCCTGTGCATGAAAATCAATAATAATATAAGGAGTTTGCTTTTTAAGACGCTCAAGTACGCCGGGCAGAGCTGCAAAAGGGTTGTTTGCATGAATCCTTCCAAAACCATTTTGACCAAGTAAAACAGCAACAGCAATTTTTTCACCGGAAGGTGTATTGTAAACTTTTGAACCAATTCCCGGCGCTTGCGGATTAAGATTTTCCGGACGTAATACATACGGGCTTTTATCAAGATTTTCTGTTAAATCTTTTTTATAAAAGCAGCATTCTCCAAGCGTAATTACATTTGCGCCAAGCTTATGAATATATGCTGCATGACTGCGGCCAAGACCGTTTCCGCCGGTAGCGCCATCGGCGCAGGTTATCATAAAATCCCAGGGGTAGCGGGATTTTAGCTCGCTTAAAGCTTTTTTAAAAGTAAAAACACCTGCCTTACCTACCAGTTCGGCTATATAGAGGACTTTCATTTTTAATTAATCCCGGCCGTTAAAATCTAAACCGGAAATGACTCGTTCAAATTCGGCTGCTGCGCGGAAATCACCCAACTCCCTGCACGTATCGCGTATATTGATTAAAGCATCCTGGTATTGGGGAAACAGACTTATCGATTTTTCAAAACAATTGCGGGCTTCTTCAAAATTATTTTCGTTAAAAAATAAAACACCCAAATTGTTCCATGTTTTTGGATCGTTATCATTATTATCAAGCGCGGATCTGTAACATTCTTCTGCAAGCGCAAATTCGTTTAGTTCATAGTAAATTAAACCCATGGAATGCCAGGCTTCTGCCAGTTCATCATCAATTACCAGTGAACGCTGGAAACTTTCGATTGCTTCTGTATATTCTCCGGTTTTTTGCTGGGCAATACCCAGATTTAACCATAAAAGCGGGTTTTCTGGTTCCAGAGTTAACGCCTGACGGAACAGAGGTATTGCTTCGTAAGGCTGGTTAGCCTCGGTTAAAGCGACAGCGGAATTATTTAATACTGCGGCAGTTTCCATTACTAATATAATACCTTAAAAAATAGCTATAAACAACAAAATTCGGATTTTTATGCCTGTTATTTTATTATACTGTATAGTATAATAATTATCAGGAAATTGATGTGAAGAACATTGGCGATTATAACAGCGGAATGACAGAATATGAGTTTTTCTCCTTTCTTTATGACAAGATAGTTACGAAGGAATTAACTACATTCTCGAAACTTAAGGAGCTGATTGCGCCTGCCATAAAAGATAAATGGACGCATCCTGTTATAATGAGGGCTTTCCTTCTGTTAAAGCGCATGAATTGGGGCTTTTTTGCTGCTATTTGCCCAAACACCCACAAAAAACTTTGGAAAGAACTGGTTATTCCGGATAAAGATTTTCCTGAAGCCGGTGATATTAAAAAAACGCTTCAAATATCCAACCTTTATATAGCAATGGTCGACATTCACGGTTATACAAAATTCTGCATGGAATCCAGAAAAAATCTTTCCATGATGCATAGTCTGGATTGGGCAATCGAAAATGATATAAAACGTATCTCTACCCAGTGCGGAGCGATTAGCCAGAGAGAACGCGGCGATGAAATTGTTGTAGTTGCCGCAAGCGCTACTGATGCGCTTATGGTTACCCTTTGTATTATTGATTATTTTGAAAAGACTGACATTGTAGGTGATCCAACTATTCCAACAAAACGTTCCAGTAATGCAGAAGCGCTGCCGGTATTTAAAATTACTGCAGGTATTACCGGAGGTTACGGTCAAAGTCCGTTAATTATCACAGAAAGAGGAAACCTTGCCGGCTTTCTTCTTAATTCAGGCGCAAGGCTTCAGACAAGAGCAAACGAACTGTCTCCGCATGATTCAAGAATAATGATTGCCAAACAGGTAATGATGAACTATGAGAAAGATAATAAAGAAGGCAAAGACAGTTCAGCCAATAAATGCATTCTTTCGCAGAATAATTCCATTTACTTTTTTGATACCGGACACATTGAATTTAAAGGTGTTATGATTCCTACCTGTGAGGTTGTTTTTGATAAAAACGAACGCTACAAGGAAGCGTTCGCAGAAGATATGACCAGGCTTTTTTCCTCTATAAAAGAAAATTTATGGGAACAGCGTATATATCAGGATTTAATGGAACTGCTTACCAAGGTTGCTCAATCCATGTCTAAGTTTACCGTAACGCCTCCTTCGCCGATTCAGAGTATGCAGACCATTACAAATGAATCTTATGTGCAGCTTTGCCGTCTTGCGATGAAAGCTTATTGCAGAGACGAAGATTATTATCTTGCTGTTGATTTTTTAAATAATCTGCTTTCTATCAGCGAACAGATACAGAAATTTGACAGGTTGATTCTTGATTACCTTAGGGGAATTACAGAAAAATACCAGCTCCTCTTAAATGCTTTTGAAAAACACATCGATAAAGAAGTCGAAGAAAAGTCAGCGGCAATATTCCATGGGGATCATTATAAGACATGGATTGCTGCAAAGAACGGTTCACAGATTTATGAAAAGCTTCGGGGGATCGGACGCAAAAGCAAGGAAATTACCAAAAAGAAAAATCTGTGGCTGAGTATGCTTTCGCAGAATAAAGAAAAAATGGAATTTACGCTTTACTCCGGGAAGAAGTAGTTTTTTTACCCTGCATAAAAATAAACAATAATACCGCAGCGAGAAGCGAAAGGCTGGCTCCAAAAATAAACGGTACTGCCGATCCAAATATTGTCCACAGTAAACCGGCAATTATACTTGCAGGCAATAAGGCAATTCCGGCGACAGTAGAATGTAAACCGAGCATGGTTCCCTTTAATTCACCCGGAGCAATTTCTGCGACAAAGGCGCGTTCAACGCCGGTAATCATGGCTGTGTAAATACCGTATAGTATAAAAATTGTAATCATTGCAGGTTTAGTACCTGCAAATGCAAATCCAAAATAACATAAAGCAAAAGTAATATAACCTGGTACCAAAAGATTTTTTCGTCCGATCTTATCCGATAATTTTCCCAGCGGTACGGATAGGGAAGCGGCAACCAGATGATAAATTAAAAACAGCAATATTACATTTACTTCGTTAAAACCGGCATCGCTTGCTTTAAGAATCATAAAAGCTTTTGAAGAGTTACCCAAAGTAAAAATAAATACAACAATTAAATAAAGTTTTAATTGCCCGTCGATTTTGTTAATGTTTTTCCAGAATGGAATGCTCTGTGGTTTTTCTGCTTTTTCGCCGGCATTTACTGCCTCGCGTTTTTTTTCCTTGACAAAAACAAACATTAAAAGTCCAAGAACTGCCGGTATTGCGGAAAGCAAAAAAAGGCGTTTGTAGTCATACTGACCGTCAGAACCTCTTATTAGTAAATAAATAATCAATATTCCAAACCCGGCGCCGAACATATCAAGCGCTTTATGAAGGCCGAAAGCTTTGCCCATGTTTTCTTTATCTGTGCTTTCGCTGACAAGAACGTCTCTTGGCGCTGTGCGTATTCCCTTTCCTAGCCGGTCAATTACCCGCGCGCCCAATACACCAACCCAGGTGCTTGCAAAAATAAGAGCAAATTTGTACACAAGACCGGCTGCATAACCGGAAAATGCCAGTAATTTTTTCTTCTGAAATCTGTCTGTCAAATAACCGCTGTAGACCTTAAGTAAACTCGCAAGGCTTTCTGCTATGCCTTCGATAATTCCAACCAGGACATGAGTAGCGCCGAATGCGCCTACCAGATACAGAGGTATCAGCGGATATACCATCTCTGTGCTTAAATCGGTGAAAAAACTAATCAAACCAATAAAAAATATGTTAAGCATCCAAAAAAATCCTTCCTTTAATATGTATATTGTTTTACAATTAAATACAAGGCTGCCTTTTGGTATTAAGGTAATGCAATTTTATTACGATATTCATAAATGGAGAGGTGTCATGAAAATTAAGTATAAGATTAGTTTAATTGTAGCCGGTATAGTAACAGCTGTTATTGTTACAATTGCAGTGCTGCTTCTTCGTGAAGCATCGGCAGTAAGTATGGAGCTCAGCCTAAAAGGCATGAAGTACCTGGCAATTGATCAGGCCACATACTGGAAAGCCGAAGAGGACAGTAAATTAACTATCCTTCATACGCTTGCAGATCTTATGGGTGATTATAATGACATTCCGGCTGCAAACAGACGCGATCAATTTGACAGCATTATTTACCGTACAATGAAGTCCAATCCGGATTTTATCAGTCTTTATACTGTCTGGAAGCCAAATGCCATAGATGGCATGGATCAGACTTTTATTGGCCGTACCGGCTCAACTGACACGGGACAGTATGCTCTTTCATATATTTGGGAAGGCGGAGTTCTTACAAGCGGTGTTACAAGCGATGTAGCCAATGCAATGTCTTATTTTAATGGTCCCAATTCAAAGAGGGACAGAGTTGATGATCCGCATTATTATTGGGTTAACGGCGAAAACAAGATTGTGCTTAGAATGATGGTTCCCATTGTCAGCACCAGAACTAACGAAACTGTTGGCGGTGTTGGCATTCTTTTTGACATTGATTCAATTCAGCCAAAAATTATACAGACTATCGCAGAATATGAAGAAATATCGGCGCTGGCTGTTTTTGCCAACTCAGGGTTAATTCTTGGTCATACCATGCCGGATCATGTCGGAAAAAGATTAATGGATGTTGAAGTTATTTTTGATCCGAACAGGGAAGAAGCTGCAAGGCATGTAAGACAGGGTCTTGAATATCACGCAAGTGCATTCTCCACTGAACTTAACGCAGATGTAGAACTCATAGTACTGCCTTTTACTATCGGTAATTCAAATACTACATGGTCTATAATGGTTGTTTTTAAAGACTCGGAAATTTACGCTCATGTGCGTGATATGACTATAACTACGATTATTACCGCGTTAATTGCGAATATTTTAACTGTGTTAATTGTTTTCCTTATAATCAGCAATTTAACAAAACCCATTTCCTTTGTAGCGGAAACCTTAAAAGATATTGCAGAAGGCGAAGGGGATTTAACCCATACTATTACTGTTCATTCCAAAGATGAAATTGGCGATCTTGCTCTTTACTTTAACGAAACCCTGGATAAAATCAGAACCATGGTCATTCACATAAGAGAAGAAGCCAATTCTCTGGCCGCTACAGGTTCGGATCTTGCAAGTAATATGAACGAGACTGCAGCTGCGGTTAATGAGATAACGTCAAATATTCAAAGCGTAAAGAGCCGTATATTAACTCAGAGTGCAAGCGTAAGTGAGACTCATGCAACAATGGAACAGGTTACAGTAAACATCAGCAAGTTAAACGGTCATGTCGAGAAGCAGAGTACCAATATTGCCCAGGCTTCATCTGCAATTGAGGAAATGGTTGCCAATACACGTTCTGTTACAGAGACTCTTATTAAGAATGCTGCAAATGTAAAAACACTTCTTGATGCATCTGAAGTTGGACGTAACGGATTGCATATTGTATCAGAAGATATCCGTGAAATTGCGCGTGAATCCGAAGGTCTTTTGGAAATTAACGCGATGATGGAAAGTATTGCCAGTCAGACAAACCTGCTGTCAATGAATGCTGCAATTGAAGCTGCTCATGCAGGAGAAGCGGGAAAAGGTTTTGCTGTTGTAGCAAGCGAGATTCGTAAACTTGCAGAATCATCCGGAGATCAGTCAAAAACAATCAGCAGTGTTCTGAAAAAGATGAAAGAATCAATTGATAAAATTACCATTGCTACAAATAATGTATTAAGTAAATTCGAAGCAATTGATTCAAGCGTAAAAGTTGTAGCTTTCCAGGAAGATAATATCCGCAACGCGATGGAAGAGCAGGGTGTTGGAAGTAAACAGATTCTGGAAGGTGTGGGTAATATTAATATTATAACAAGCGATGTTAAGAGAAGTTCTCAGGAAATGCTGGAAGGATCAGAAGAGGTAATCAGGGAAAGTGAAAATCTGGAAAAAATTACCCACGAAATTACTTCCGGAATAAATGAAATGGCAATCGGCGCAGACGAGATAAATGTCGCTGTGCATCATGTTAACGAGATAAGTGTTAAGAACCGGGAGAATATTGATCTTCTGATTAAGGAAGTATCAAGATTTAAAGTTTAATTAATAAGCGGAGAACGGGATTATTTCGGTTATTTGCATTCTGAACCGGGCAAAAACAGCCCAGCGGCCGGCGTCGATATAGTAGCGCGGGAAAGATGCTAAACTGATAAATCCCGTTACCTGTTTGGGACGGTTTCTTTCGCTGCCGCGTAGTGAAGCGCGTAACGCGGCTCTTGCAGCATCTTCCAGTGCAGTTTGTTTTATGGCAAGCCAGCCGGGATATTCATTCAGTTGAACAGGTCCGTAACCGGTTGCTTGAGCATTTCTGATCATTCCTGTGCGCCAAACCTGCATTCTTCTTTGTTGTGAATCATTTAAATTATAATCTGCCCAAACTCTTAAGGTCATATCTCTAATTTCTGTTTCAGTAACCTGCAATGCCGGATCACCGTATTTAATCGATCCAATTTGTTCCAGCTCAAGGACTTCGGGAATCCTTCTTGCTCTTTCTCCCACTTCGTAATTAAAGGTCCAGCCGTAGATCATCGCGGAAAACAGCATTGACATTTCCTCAAGAGCGCGGCGGCTTGCCGATGGGATGCTAAGTGGGTATTCAATATCAACATAACCTGCGTAAATCGGTTCAAGATCAACAACTACTTCGCCGCGAATCACATAAGGAGTGTGCCATTGTTCATGCCCCTGGGCATAAGTATGAAAAAAAACAAAAATGAGCAGAAATAGGGATAAAAATAAACGGCGAATCATACTTATTTATCGGAAAATTAACGTTTGATAAACACTGTCAATGTATACAATATTGAATAAAATTGTCATTTTTTACTATAATTAACCATGAAACAATTACCTGGAATGAAAATTATTTTAATTACCGCAATAATATGCGGTGTTCTGTTTTTTGGATGTACCGGAAAATCAGCATTAAATTACGATTTTAACCCCGAAACGAAAAAAGGTCCTGTTTATCCTGATACATTTTTTGCAGTTATAAGCGATGTTCACGTTTACGATCCTGCTCTGGGGTGGTCAGGCTCGGCTTTTGAAAAAGTCATGTATTCAGATCGCAAGCTTCTTTTGGACAGTATTGATTTACTGGATTATGCTATCGATGAAATCATAACTTCGGGTGTTAGTTTTGTGATAATTTCAGGCGATCTGACAAAAGACGGAGAACTTGTGAATCACATGATTATGGCACATAAGCTGGGGCGGTTAATAGATGCTGGTATTTCTGCCTATGTAGTGCCCGGGAACCATGATATTAATAATCCCGAAGCGTTTAAATTTATTGGAGATAATACTGAACTTGTTCAAACGGTCAGTATGGATGATTATACCAGGATCTACGGAAGATTCGGTTACGATTCTGCATTAATGCGGGATACATATTCTGTCAGCTATGTTGCAGAACCTGTTCAGGGTTTGTGGCTGCTTGCGATTGATGCCTGCCGTTATAAGGAGAATGTTCCCGGAGACCATCCTCATGTTTCAGGAAAAATAAGCCAGATGACAGCGGACTGGATTGCCTCGGTTTTACGGGAAGCAAACGATAAAAACAAGGCTGTTATGGTTTTAATGCACCATGGCGTTGTTGAACACTGGGAAGGTCAGGCAAAACTGCATCCGATGTATTTAATTGACGATTATAAAAACTTTGGAAAGTTCCTTTCTTCCTGGAATGTAAGGCTGGCATTTACCGGTCATTATCATGCGCAGGATATTACACGCGCAGATTTTAATGGTAAGTTTATTTACGATATAGAAACCGGTTCTCTTGTAACAGCTCCGTGTCCAATCCGTTATCTGCAAATAAAGGACAATACTGTTCATATTCGTACAGAAACAATTGTAGATAAAATCTACCATGGTACAGATTTTGCAGCCAATGCACAGGCATTTGTAAAGCAAACGGTTATGCTTGAGGCGGCAAGTACGCTAAGAAAGTTTAAAGTTTCCGAAAAAGACATCACAATTATTGCCGATGCAGTAGGAGATGCTTTTACTGCGCATTACAACGGAGACGAGAATCCGGCTCTGCGTCCGTTTCTGGATAAATCAAAGCTGGGACCTTGGGGTCGTTTTGTTTTAAAGCAGCAAAATTATGTTTTGGACGGTCTTTGGGTGGATCTTCCGCCTGCAGATAATAATGTCAGTTTTTCTTTAGATTAGTGCGTAAGCAAGTTACCCAAGCTCTATGGCGCGCTTCCAAGCGGCTTCCACGGCTTCAATCACTGTGCTGCGAAACGCGCCGTCTTCGAGCGCGGCAATGCCTGCTATTGTGGTGCCGCCTGGGGATGTTACCATGTCTTTAAGCTCCCCGGGGTGTTTACCTGTTTCCTGAACCATTGCCGCAGCTCCCAGTACTGTCTGAGCAGCGTAACAAAGAGCTTTGTCTCTTGGAAGCCCGGCGCGTACGCCTCCGTCTGCCAATGCCTCAATAAACAAATATACAAACGCAGGTCCCGATCCTGATAGCCCAGTGACTGCATCCATAAAACGTTCTTCTACTTTATCTACAATGCCCGCTGCTCCCAAAAACTTTTCCAGTTCTGCGGCGCTTTGCGGCGGAACTTCCGGCGACAATGCCAATGCGATTAAACCCTTACCGATTAATGCCGGTGTGTTTGGCATTATTCTTGCCGCCGGTACTTTTTCTCCGATAACTTCCTGTATTTTACCTGTTGACCAGCCAGCCGCCATGGAAACTAATACCGGCGCGCTGCCTGCACTGTGTTTTTTCTTTACTGCAGGAGCAATTTCGGCTAACACTTGCGGCAAAACCTGCGGCTTTACTGCAAGAAATATAATATCGCCTTTTTCAATTGCTTCCGTATTACTGGATAATACTTTCGCTCCAAGCGAAGCCGCTGCTGTTTTTGCTTTTTGATAATCGGTATCGGTTAAAAATATTTCTGTGCCTTTCGCTGCGCCTTTCATTAAAGCGAAACCCATATTGCCGCTTCCGATGCATGTTATTGTTTTGGTTGTCATCAATCAATACCTGCTGCTTTGCGAAAACGCTTAACTGTCGCTGCTGCAATTGGCCTCGCTTTTTCTGCGCCCTGTTCCAGGATTTTATCAAGTGCTGGAATGTCTGCCATGATCGTATCATATCGCTCACGGATGGGAGTAAGACAGCGGTTAACAACCTGGAACAACTCTTCTTTTGCGTCTCCCCAGCCCATGCCGCCTGCACGGTACCTGCCGGCGAGTGCTTCCTGTTCTGCCGCATCCGCAAATAATTTGTAGAGCTGAAATATCTGGCTTGTGTCCGGATCTTTAGGCTCTTCTACAGATTGTGAATTTGTTGTTATGCGCATAATTGTTTTACGCAGTGTTTTTTCCGGCACAAAAAGCGGGATTACATTGTTGTAACTCTTGCTCATTTTTCGTCCGTCCAACCCGGGTATTACGGCAGAATCTTCCTGAACGCCCGCCTGCGGTATTTTTAAAACCTGCTGCCCGTAGTTTGCGTTTATAGACTGCGCAATATCCTGTGCCATTTCGATGTGCTGCACCTGATCTTTGCCCACCGGCACAATGTCAGAATCAAAAATGATAATATCTGCTGCCATTAAAATGGGGTAAGTAAAAAGCCCCATGTTGATACCAGCGTCTGTGTCATCGCCCTTTTCATTATTTTCCTGAATCGCAGCCTTGTAGGCATGAGCGCGGTTCATCAGTCCCTTGGCTGTAAATGCCATAAGCATTGTTGCAAGTTCAAAAACTTCGGGGATGGAACTTTGCCTGTAAAAGATTACCTTTTCAGGGTCTAAGCCAGATGCAAGCCAGCCGGCAGCCACCTGCCTTATGGTGGAATTAAGCCCTTTTGGGTCCCTCATGGTGTTAAGTGCATGGTAGTCGGCTATGAAGTACCGGGCATCATATTCTTTTGTTAATTCCAGCGCAGGTTTAATCGCGCCAAAATAGTTGCCAATATGCAAGTCGCCGGTAGGTTTAATACCCGTAAGTGATATCTTTTTCATAGGGTTAATTTATCGTTTTAGGGTAAAAAAGTAAAGGTGGCAGGGAGATTACCAATGGGTGAGAAAGAAAGACTAAGGGGTAAGATTTTAGAGATAGTAA
>WQXC01000026.1 GCA_009785045.1 Treponema sp.
ATTTTCTTCGGCTGCTATAAACGAACAAAAAGAAGTTATTAATTTATTTGCTTCTTCTGCGCCAAGCACGCCGCCGTCTGTAAGACCAAACTTAATACCATTGTGCCCTATGGGATTATGACTTGCAGAAATATAAATAAAACCCGCAGCTCTCCCGGCGCTTTCAATGCTTCTCGCCCATGCCATTATTTCCGGTGCAGCAACAAAACCTGCGTATCTAACATCGCAGCCTAAAGATAAAAGAACAGGTATCATTGCCTCAACTATTGCCTGTCCTGTTGGGCGCGTATCTGTACCAAGCAGAACTATAGGATTATTTCCAAGATATTCCGAAAAAACATAAGCAGCTGCACCGGAAACTACCCTGTGAGCCTGTGTAATTTGTTCAATATTACTTTCTTCATCACCGTCAGAGGCAAAAATACCCCTCCAGCCAGAAGCGGAAAGAATCATTTTATTAAGACTTGAGCTTATATCGTCCTTAAAAGCCATATGACGCAAGTATAATCCTTTCTTTTTATAATTTCTATACATTAAAAAAAACAACAATTGGGGTAGAAATGTATAATTATTTTCTTCAAATAGGGTGTATTTTGTTCTATTTCGTCTGAGTAGATTTTAATCAAAAGGAGAATAAAATATGTCAAGATTAAATATTATTGAACGCAGAGAACTTGAACCTATAATGTTAAAAGCCGCCAGAATTATGAAACATTATGAAAGAGCTTCAAATTGCACTGCTCTGGTTATGGGACCTAAATCTGAAAATTACGGTTCAATATGCAGGCGCTGTAATAACTGTGAACAGGAGAATTTATCAAAAAAATGCACATATTTGCATATGGAAGCAATAAACAAAGCGAGACAGCTTGGCGGCTCTTATATCTATTTATGCCTAAAAGGTTTTGTTTTCTGGACAAGTCCGTTTTATTCCGGAGAAAGATTTGCCGGCGCGCTTTTTTCTGGCGGAGTAAAGGGAACAGATAAAAACAGTGACAGGGTAAAAGCACTTGCTCAAATAATGCTGATGTGTGCGGATCAAATATCAGGAATCAGCTTTGTTAATAAAAATATAATCTGCCTTCCTTTGACAGAAAAATACAAAGAACCAAATATTACCCGCAGAATCAAAAAAACAGCAGATCCGGAAATACCGCCGGAAAAGCAAAACACGGAAAAAAGCCTATGTCCGCTGGATATGGAACGAATGCTATTGGCATGCCTTCGCCGGGGAGACAAAACAGAAGGATATAAAATTCTGGTCAATCTGTTAAAAATTCTTTATCTTGAAGTAAAGGGCAATTTTCTGGCTTTTCGTTTGAAAGCCATGGAATTGGCAGTTTTGCTTTCAAGAGCGGTGTCGAATCCTATGGATATAATTGACAACACGGCTCTTGAGACAACAAACAAATGTCTGATGAAAATCGAAGAAAGTACAAATTTCGATGAAATAACAGACATTTTATCTGCTATTACAGAAAGGATGTCAGGTATGATTTTTTCATTTCATGGAGTTCGTCATTTTTCGGCTCTCAGGAAAGCAGAACGATATATCTGGAATAACTACACAAGAAAACTCAGCCTAAAAGAAATTGCCAGCGCATCAGGACTTTCGGCGCCTTATTTTAGTACGGTCTTTAAGGAAGAAATGGGAGAAAACCTTTCAAACTATTTAAACAAGCTTAGAGTAGAAAAAGCTGCCGCTATGCTGGTAACAACAAATACAGCCATTAGCGAAATAGCTATCGCCTGCGGTTTTGAGGATCAAAGCTGGTTCTCAAAAATATTCAAGAACAATACCGGTTTTACCCCAGGAAAATACCGCGAGCTTGGCATTCATGCAGGCGGTATGGCTGCTGCGGGAAACGCTATGTGCTAAACCGGCAAAAAATGGGTGTTATTATGAGGGAGAACAGAATACAACAAGATTACAATGATAATCTAATCGAAAAAGCCTCAAGAATCATGTTTGATTACAATCAGGCTACGGGAAGCAGCATATGTATTTATGACAGTGCTTTTAAACCTCAATTTCCTGGGCGCTGCGGAATAGAAAGCAGTCCAGAGAAGAAAATTTGCCCATATTGCAGTAAAAACCGTTCAGGGGAAGACAAGAAGGATGGCTTTCCGTGTAACGAAATGCACGTTAACGCCATTAAAGAGGCAAGCAAGAAAGGCTGCTGCCATGTTTATAATTGCAGTCTTGGCCTGCTTTTTTGGACCAGCCCGATATTCACAGAAGGCGCTTTTTCGGGGGCTATAAGGGGATCAGGTTTTTTCCTGGAAAAGCAAAAAGCAGTTGACATTTTTAATAATTCCAATGATACTTTTGTTATGTGCAATAACGAAACACCAAAAGAAGAAATCAAAGAACGCGTAAGTTCATTTCCCGGAGCGGACGGAGACAAGGTACAGTCTCTGGCGGAAATGATGCAATTATGCGCGGAATCCTTATCAACAGGAAGCGAGGATTATCACGAGACATTAAAGCGAAGGGCTCAGCAGCAAGAGACAATTTCCAAAATTATTGAAGAGTTAAAACAGCAATACCCCACCAACGCCGAAAAACTCGGTTATCCGCTGGAAAAGGAAAAAATGCTGATGTCCGCCCTGCGCAAGGGCGAAGGCGCCGAAGCAAAAAGGACGCTTTATGAACTGCTGGCTATGTTATTTTTTACCAATCCGGGTCAATTTAAGTATGTACAATTAAGGATTATCGAGCTGGTTGTGCTCATTTCCAGAGTGGAAGTAAGCCCTGCAAAAAGCGGGAACCTTTCTATGGAGATTAACAGTCAGAATCTTAGAATGGTTCAGGAAGCCAAATCTGTCGAAGAGTTAACAGACATTCTGCATAATATAATTGACCGTGTTTCAGGCACAATTTCTTCCTTCCGGGGAATTCCACATGCTGCTGCCCTGCGCAAAGCGGAAAATTTCATAATGGAAAACTTTACCAGAAAAATCAGCTTAAAAGAAATATCCGCCGTGGCTGGTCTTTCACCTCCGTATTTCAGCACCATTTTCAAAGATGAAATGGGCGAAAACCTATCAAAGTATTTGAACAGGTTAAGAGTGGAAAAGGCAAGCCGGTTGTTACTGGAGACAGACATGTCGTTAAGTGAAATTGCCGCCTGCTGTTGTTTCGAAGACCAAAGCTGGTTTTCAAAGATATTCAAGGCATACACTGGCATAAGCCCCGGAAAATACCGTAACCAGGGTGGCGGATTAATCAGAAATATCGGCGATGACAATCTGTCCGAGGGCTTTCGCAAAACGATTAAATAGTACAACCAGGCAATCACAAAAAAAGCCTGTCTGACCGAGCGGTCGACAGGCTTTTAAGCGTTTACTTAATTAATCTCACTCCGGTGACGGGATAATCGCAAGTTCGGTTTCTTTGTCGAAATAGCGCGCTTTTTCCATTCTTGGGATAAAGATTGCAGTGTCGCCGACTTTAAAAGTATGATTAGGTTCGGTACGGGCAACAAGCGGCTGGGTTTCTGTTGTAAGCCACAGGTGAATATCTGCGCCTAATGGTTCAACAACGGTAACCTTAACATTCATGCTGTTGTTGCCGTCTTTTTCTGTGTAATTCAAATCTTCCGGGCGAATTCCAAAGAATACTTCCTTTCCAATATATTTCTTAAGGAATTCAAAATGGGAAGGATCTGCTTTAAGTTTGAATGAACCTTCGTCTAACATAATTGAGCTGCCCTCTTCGCGTACCTTTACGGTAAGGAAGTTCATCGGCGGTGAACCGATAAATCCGGCAACAAACTTGTTAACAGGATGATTGTAGAGGAAGAGCGGAGCTCCAATCTGCTGAATCCATCCGTCTTTCATAACAACGATTTTGTTCGCCATGGTCATAGCTTCTACCTGGTCGTGTGTAACGTAAATCATTGTTGCGTTCAAGCGAAGGTGAAGGTCTGAAAGTTCCGCTCTCATCTGTACGCGTAATTTAGCGTCAAGGTTAGAAAGAGGTTCGTCAAAAAGGAAGACCTTTGGGTTACGAACAATAGCGCGTCCTACTGCAACACGCTGTCTCTGACCGCCGGAAAGCGCTTTAGGTTTGCGATCCAGGAACTTTTCGATGTCAAGAATACGGGCTGCTTCATTAACGCGTTTGTCAATTTCTGCTTTAGGTACTTTCTTGATTCTAAGACCGAATGCCATGTTTTCATAAACTGACATATGAGGATAAAGAGCGTAGTTCTGGAAAACCATTGCGATATTCCTGTCTTTTGGCGGAACATCGTTCATTTTTTCGCCGTCAATAAGGAGTTCACCTTCGGTGATATCCTCAAGACCCGCGACCATTCTGAGTGTGGTAGATTTACCGCATCCTGAAGGTCCTACTAATACGACAAATTCCTTGTCCTCGACTACGATGTTGGCATTGTCTACAGCGCGGACGCCGCCATCATACACCTTTGAAATGTTCTTCAATTCAACTTTTGCCATCTGCTGGCCTCCCATAGGGTTATTTTATGGGTTTATTTTAGCACAGTGTATGGAATATTGTCAATAAATTACCTATGAATTTTGCGTTAGGCTGTGAGGTTGCGTGCCGGTAAAACAATTTTTGCCGTTCCCCGCCGGAGAGACCCTGTAAGGGGCTCAGAGGCGGACTCTTTGCAAATGTTTTACAGGTACGCGTTCTTACAGCCTAACACAAAAAAAAAGACGATGTGCCTGGACGTCAGGGCTATTAACCCTATGCACACCGTCTGTAATAAGAGAGGTCAGCCCTCCCATTGATTACATTATCGGCCTTAGCCAGAGAAGACTTTAGTGGTAACTTGTGCCTATGCCTGCTTATAAGTCCCTAAAAAGGTCCTCAGGCGGTAAATGGCGTCTGCAAGGGTGTCCTTATCAGGCAGAAAAACGATGCGGAAATGGTCAGGTTTATCCCAGTGAAAACCGGTACCATGAACCAGAAGCAGACGCTGTTCGCGAACTAAATCCAGCATGAATTTCTCGTCATTTGTGATATTAAAGCGTTTTACATCAACTTTTGGGAAACAATAAAGAGCACCCATGGGTTTTACGCAGGAAAGACCTGGAATTTCGCTGATAAGAGCAAAAGCAGTGTCTCTCTGTTCACGAAGCCTGCCGCCGGGAAGAATCAGGTCTTTTATGCTCTGGTATCCGCCTAAGGCAGTCTGAATACCCATCTGCGAAGGCATATTCGGGCATAAGCGCATATTCGCCAGCATATCCAGCCCTTCAATGTAATCGGCGGCAATTTTCTTGTTGCCTGAGAGTACCATCCAGCCGGAACGAAAACCCGCTGCCCGCCAGGATTTACTTAACCCATCAAAACTGACTGTTAAAACATCAGGCGCGATGGTAGACATGGGTATAAAAACTGCTTCATCGTAAACAATACGGCTGTAAATTTCATCGGCATATATTATTAACCCATTTTCTCTTGCAATCCTGGCAATACCTTCCAGAATCGGGCGTTTATAAACAGCGCCGGTGGGGTTATTTGGATTAATAACAACAATGGCCTTTGTCCTGGGGGTTATTTTCGAACGGATATCATCTAAACTGGGATTCCAGTCCGATGCTTCATCGCAAAGATAATGAACTGCCTTACCGCCGGAAAGGGTTACAACAGCTGTCCACAGCGGATAATCCGGCATTGGAACAAGAACTTCGTCCCCTGTGTCAAGCAAAGCCTGCATTGACATAGAAATGAGTTCACTTACACCGTTTCCAATGAAAATATCATCAATATCGACATCCATTACCCCTTTGGACTGGAAATCCTGCATTACAGCTTTACGAGCCGAAAATAACCCGCGTGAATCGCCGTAAGCTTGTGCATTCTGCAGGTTTGCTACCATGTCACGAACTATTTCGTCCGGCACATTTAAACCAAAAGCAGCAGGACTGCCAATATTGAGCTTTGTTATCTTATACCCTTCTTCTTCCAGACGTTTTGCTTCTTTGAGTACCGGTCCGCGTATGTCATAACATACATTATCCAGCTTTGCAGATTTTTCTATATTTTTCATAAAATCCTATTTAAAAAGCCATTCTCCAGCTTCATCAACATACTTTCTAATTATTGCAATATGTATTTCTGTTCCCATTTTTTCTGTCTCTTTATTCCAATTCTCAGCGTTTTTTATGGCTTTAATCAGCCGTTCCCTGCCATTCTCTGCAGTTTCCCGGCAAACCTGCGGATTTTGGGAGTACTTCTCCAGAGAGCTATGAAGGAAATAAGCCGAAAGACCGGTTATCAGAGCATCGCTGGATGAAACAGCAAGAGAAGTAAATTCCGGTTCAGCCTGGTTAAATGAACCGCCCAGAAGATACGAAAAACCATAAAACCAGCGTACCCATTGCTTGTCTTTTCCGCTTACTTTTGCCATATATGACTTAAAAAAGGCAGTCGCTTCGCTGTGATTGCCGCTTAAAACTCTGGCAGCGCCGAAAATAAGGACATTTTTAGTAACTACAGACGGTTTGGCAAGTAAAGCTTTGCTTTCCAGTTTTAAAACCGACTGAAAATCTGAAATAACCAGGTAGGAACTCGCTAAAAGCCTTACAAACCGGGCATTATACCTGTTTTTTACGTAGATTTTCTGCTCCAGATAATAGGCAAGAGCAGGCCAATCTTCTCGTTCAAGAAGCGAAAGAAGCCGATAATTAAAGAAGAAAAACACACTCATGCAGACAAGGAGCAGTGCCATGAAGAGCAAAAGCGGTAAAGTAATGTACCGGAAATTTACCGCAAATTCCGGCCCGGAAAGCAATAGCGGCAACAGGGCAGTGATCAAAATGATAATAATGATTATAATACTAAAAGCGATTATCAGGTATTTGAACTTCAATGGAAACACTCCTATAATAACTCAATGGTGGAATGATAAAATAAAGATTATTTTACGTCAACGACATAATGAGAACTTTTTTCCGGGACTTAGGGGAATAACATGAATGATTTTTTGGTAAAACAATTAAAACCCAACAGTTATTTTACAAAACCGGTCTATCTTGATAAGGCCTTTATAATAACCGCTCCAGAGATGCCTTTAACCGAGGAATTAATAAATATACTGGATAAATGGAGTTTTAAATCCGTATTAAGCGAAGGTGATTCAACCGCCGATTATTCCGGCAGCGAACCGGGCGGCAACGCTGTTTCCCAGGATGTTTCCTCTATTGGGCTTTCCCAGCAATCTGACGCCGATAAACTCCAGAAAGCCGAAGAATTCTACTCTAATTTTCTTTTCTTTGTTGAAAATCTGTTTGTTAAAGCGTCAGTATCAGACGAATTGGATGAAAAAGCAATAACAGAAAAAATTAAAGACATAACAGAATACATAAAAGAAGACCGCCGGTTCCTGATGAGAGTTATTAAAAATATTGAACCTGCGCCGGGAAAAAATTACCTTGCTACCCACTCAGTACGCTCAACAATAATTGCAATAATAATCGGCACATATCTTAAACTTCAAAGCTACCGCCTAATAGAACTGGGCGTTGCAGCTCTTACGCACGAAGTGGGAATGTTAAAACTGCCGTCCAATATTTATCTTAGCCAGCGCTCTCTTAATCCGCAGGAACAAAAAGCAATCCTAACCCACCCTATTCTTGGTTATACAATGCTTAAGTCATTTGATTTTCCTCTTCCTGTATGCCTTTCTGCGCTTGAACATCACGAACGGGAAAACGGAACCGGATATCCGCGGAAATTAAACGGAGAAAAAATCAGCCTTTATTCAAAAATAATAGCAGTTGCCTGCTCGTATGAAGCGCTCAGTTCAAAGAGACCTCACAAAGAAGCCAAAGACGGCTACACAGGAATGCTTGAACTTTTAAAAAACGAAGGCAAAGCATACGATGATACAATCGTCCGCGCGCTTGTTCTGTCTTTATCAATTTATCCTATTGGTTTGTATGTATTATTATCTAACGGGAAAAAAGGGCAGGTAGTAGATGTAAATCCCGAGACTCCCCGCTTCCCTATTGTTCAGGTTTTTGGAGAATTTACTCCGGACGGAAAAATAAAAATGATGCAAACAGCGCAGGACGGACTTACAATTGTACGGCCCCTTAACCGTACGGAGATTGACACCTAATATGGATCCGTATTTATTTTATTTAATACTTATCTTACTTGTTTTAATAATTATTAGCGGTATTTTTTCGCTGTTTAATTCAGCTCTTGGATTATGCAGAAAATCGCGGCTGGAAAAAGAACAGGGCAAACATTATAAAACTGTAATTAAAACTCTGGAAAATCCGCGTATTATTTTTTTTACGTGCCGTTTGTGGATTATTATCTTTAATGCTTCTTCCGTTTGTTTTGGGATGGTAATATGGATTTACATTACATACCAACTTTTAAAATTATCATTTTCGTGGATTACATTTGCGGCGGGAGTGCTGATTATGAGCATTCTAATCTCATTATTTTGCGAAGCTCTTCCCAAATTACTTGCACGCACAAAACCAGAAAAAATCGCCGCTTCTCTTATGCCGGTAATGAAGTTTCTTTCATTTCCAATGATGGTATTTGCACTTCCGGCAATTAAATTTGAATTATTTTTTAACAAGGCTTTTAAGCCGGAAATTGACGACAACAATATAACTGAAGAAGAATTACAGGATGAATTGCTCAATACTCTTATGGAAGGCGAAAAATCCGGCGTTGTGGAAAGCAAAGAACGTGACATGGTAGAAGGCGTCTTCTATCTTGGCGACCGTCCCGTAGGCGCATTTATGACACACCGTTCAGAAATTCAATGGCTGGATATTAATTCTCCGTATGAAGATATCCGGGAAAAGGCAATTGAATACAGGCAGCAGAGGTGTTTTCCTGTTGTGAATGCAAGCCCAGATGAAATTATCGGCGCAGTTTATCTGGAAGACATTGTTCTTGACTATACACAGCATGTTCCGCAAGGGTTACGTGTTATAATGAAAAAACCGCAATTTGTTCCGGAAACAATGCCTGCGATTAAAGCTTTTGAATCATTCAAACAGGGACAATCGAACTTTTTATTTGTCATGGATGAGTACGGCGGTCTTGCCGGTATTATTTCTATTACCGCTTTGGTAGAAGAAATTGTAGGAGAACTTTCCATTTCTGCAGCTAACGAAAAACCGCTTCTACGCCAGGAAGACGGCAGCTATCTTGCAGACGGCACTCTTAATATTGACGATGCTGTAAAGGAGCTAGGTCTTTCCGGTCTTGACGAAGACAGCGATTTTCATACTCTTGCAGGTCTTATTCTGCATCTTGCCGGAGAACTTCCGCGAATCGGCGACAGCGTCGAGTATCAGGGATACCGGTTTAAAGTAATTGATAAAGACGGCAACAGAATAGATAAAATTTTAATTACACAAATATAACCGCAGTAAAAAACTTATTCCATAGTTGGCACACAAATTTTACCTTCGTACAGCTCTTTTGGTTTAACTCTGATTTTTAATTTTTTTTCCATTGATGCAAGCAGGTGCATTTGCGTTTCGTCGCCAATTGTAACCATAACGCCGCGTTTACCTGCGCGGGCAGTGCGGCCGCAGCGGTGAATGTAAACTTCGCTGTCGGAAGGAACATCAAGAGCAATAACATGGGTAATACCCGGAATATCAAGGCCGCGGGCAGCAAGATCTGTAGAGACAAGCACTTCTATGCTGCCATTTCGGAATGCATCGAGCGCCGCCTTACGTTCCTGCCCGGAGACCGGTTTTTTTCCGCTTTTTCCAAAAAGGCCTGCCGCAGAAACATGATGAAACTGAAGGCGCGAAAGAACTATAGACGCTTCATCACCGCGGCTGGTGAACACAAGCGCTTTAACGCGTGTTTTCTTTTTACCGGAAGTCTTTCCTCTTAATGCAGCCAATAAAGAACGCAGCGTCTGATCTTTACGCCGTCTTTCGGTATATATTGCCCAGTGTTCAATTTTATCTCTTAGTATCTCGTGATCTTCAGATTCTATAAAGGCAATCTCATTTAATTTATTTCCGCGAATATGCAGAGCAACAAACAGTTTATCCATGCATTTTTTATTCATTGTCGCCGAACATGCAGCAATAACCGGCTGAGCATTACGGCAAACAATAGAACATAACTCGCTGGTTTCGTCCAGCATTTCATCGCTTACGAGTCTGTCGGCTTCATCCAGAACAAAAAAACGCAGATTATTAAATTTAATTAATCTTTTTTTTGCCAGAACAAGCAGTCTGTTCGGGTTGCCAACAATTATATCGGGTCTGATTTTTCTTAAGTTTTCAATCTGACGATCAAGATTGACACTTCCGATTAACAAAGAAGAGCGGATTGTTGTGCCAGATAACAAAAAGTCCAGTTCATTTTTAATTTGCGTACAGAGCTCTAAAGTAGGCGCAGCAATTAAGAAACAGGGAGCAGCCCCTAATCCATTTGGTTCTGTCAGTTTACTTAAAACAGGCAGTAAATATGCAAAGGTTTTACCGGTACCCGTAGCAGAAGCAAAAAAAACACTTTCGCCTGCAGCAAGACGGGGAATAATTTTTTGCTGAATATCAGTTGCTTCTTTTATATTCCGCTCTTCCAGCCGGCTAATAAAACCTGATATTACGCCCAATTGTTCAAAGTTTTTATTCATTAATAATAATTACCGTTTACGGTATTCCTCATAAACACCAAGCATTCTATTAATAAAATTTTCTACAGAGTATGTCCGCGAAATTTCTTCGGAACGTTTTCCCATTCTGGCTTTATCATCTTTATTGGATAAAACTTCAAGCGCCTTTTCCCATAACATTTTATCATTCTCCAGCGCCCAGCCATTATCTCCGTTGTTTATCATTCCTATAATGCTGTCATCTGCAGCAGCTATAACGGGAAGCCCCGCAGCCATTGCTTCGATAAATGTAATGGGATGAACTTCACTGTGAGATGCGCTCATGAATATATCTGCAGCAGTATAAACCTGACGTATTTCGTCCGGCCAGCGCAGATAACCGGTAAATACAATTGAGTCAGCAAGCCCCAGCTCGTAACAACGTTCCTGCAGGGATTTTTTGTCCGGTCCGTCGCCTACAAGCATCATTTTTACCTTGTTACGCCGTGAATGAATCTCCTTAAAATTCTCCAATAAGGTTCCGATATTTTTTTCGCTTCCAAGCCTTCCCACAAAAACAATCAATTCATCATCATCGTTTATGTTATGCTTTCTGCGAAGATTAATGGAATCCTGGTTGATACTGTTTGAATGTTCATAAAACAGCGAAAGATCTATTCCGTTTGGAACTACCTTTACAGGAACAGTATTTTTAATTTCATCAAGATAATTCTTTATTTTATTTGAAGGCGCGACAATACATTTTTGACTTCGTAAAATCTGACGAAAATAAGTTCCTAAATTCTTCCTAAAATATAATTCCAGAAGGAACGGCGCATAATTCAGGTAATCTTTGTAAAAGGTGTGCATGGTATGAACAGATGGTATCTTTAACCTGCGGCTGACAATACGCGAAGCAAGGTAAAGGCTGAATTCCGTATGCGCATGAATAATATCAATATTAAGCGAACGGACTTTTTTAATCATCTGCTCTGCTAAAAACAAGCCAATGCGATGCTGCGGTTCATTTGGGAATTGAATGGAACTTGTACGGAAAATATTTTCTGCTTCTACTGCATCCGGATGCTGAACTGTAAACACATAAGCATTGTGTCCCTGTTTTTCCAGTTCAGTCTTGAGTGTCCTGACCACCGTAACAACCCCGTTAATCTGCGGAGTATAACAATCACTGAATAGAGCTATATTCATATTACCCTCTATTCTATATCATAAGACTTCTCCAGGCAAGAAGATTAATTACAGAACACTCTGTAAAAATTGCCTGGTACGGTCATTTTCCGGATTTGTAAATAATTGTTCCGGGGTGCCAACCTCCAAAACAGAACCTTCATACATAAAAACAACCCTGTTTGCAACTTCGCGCGCAAAACCCATTTCGTGTGAAACAACAAGCATTGTCATACCCGCCGAGGCTAGCTGCTTCATAACAGCAAGCACTTCACCCACAAGTTCCGGGTCAAGTGACGAAGTTGGCTCATCAAAGAGCATTATCCTTGGCTCCATAGCAAGCGCACGGGCAATAGCAACACGCTGCTGCTGACCGCCGGAAAGCTGCGAAGGATACGCATTAATCTTGTCGCTTAACCCAACCCGCTCAAGGATTTGTTCAGACCTTGCCCGCGCTTCATTGGCAGGCAGCTTGCGGACATTCAAAGGAGCAAGCATTACATTTTCCAGCGCAGTTTTGTGCGGAAAAAGATTAAAACGCTGGAAAACCATTCCAACTTCCAATAGTATTTTATTACGCTCATCATGGTGCATTTTAACGCTGTTTACTCCGCGATGGCAGTCAAAAAGCAGATTATCTTCGATGTATATTTGTCCTTCATCTATCGTTTCCAGTCTGTTAAGCGTGCGTAAATATGTTGATTTACCGGCGCCGGAAGGCCCTATAATACAGACTACTTCGCTTTGTTCAACAGTAAGGGATACATTTTTAAGAACTTCAAGCGGTCCGCGTTTATGACCGCCATGAAAAGTTTTGTAAACTCCAACCGTTTTTACCATTGACATGGCAGCCTCACTCGTAAACCGAATACTTTTTTTCCAGTTTACGGAAAATAAAAGTAAATACTGCCGTGATAATTAAATACAGAATCATTGCCGGAATGTAAACAAGCATGGAACTTGTAGCATCCTGAATTCTTCTTGTAACCCTGGTAATATCAACTAACGCAATAATTGATACGAGAGAAGTGTCTTTTAACATCATTATAAATTCATTGCCAACGGGAGGAATCAGCCTGCGGATTGACTGCGGAATAATAACAAGACGCATTGTCTGCCAGTAGGATAATCCCAGCGCGCGGGACGCTTCAAACTGTCCTTTGTCGATACTTTGAACTGCCGCTCTAATAATTTCTGCGCTGTAAGCGGCAGAGTTCATGCTGTAGGCAATAAAAGCGGCAATAAAACGGTTATTAATTGTTAACGCCGGAATAAGCATGGGCAATACATAGTAGATAAACAATAGCTGCATTAAAAGGGGTGTTCCCCTGAAAAAGAAAACATATGCGCTGCATGGCTTATTTATAAGCAAATTTTTTGACATTTTCCCCAATGCGAGGAAAACGCTTACAACAAGGCCGGCACTGACAGCCAAAACTGTCAGTGATATAGTGATCCATGCGCCGCTAAGAAGCAGCGGCATCCATCCTATCAGCCTTTGTATTGTTTCCATCAGATCCTGCAGTTACTTTAATGCCGAAACAAGATCCATTCCGTTAAAGAATTCCATAGAGATTCTAAGCATGGTTCCGTCTTCAAAGAGTTCTTCCAGAGCTGCATTTATCGCTTCGGTCAGCGCATCGTTTCCTTTCCTGATACAGATGCCGAACTCTTCTTCGCCGCCCTGCCAAACAATTTCAAATTTTTCTGATCTGGCAAGATATTCATAAGCGACCAAGAGGTCTGTCATAATAGCATCTACGCGGCCTAGTTCCAGTTCATTAAAACAATACATTACCTTGTCATATTCATAAGGAGTAAACCTTAATCCTTCCTGACCTAGCTGTCTCATATAATAATCCGATGTTGTGGCTTCCTGATATGCGACTCCAAGACCGGCAAGATCCTGCGGTGAACTTACTCTGTATCTGGAATTTTTCGGCATTACAATAGCAAGAGTATTCTGAATATACGGTCTTGAGAAATTAAAATTCTGCTGCCTTTCAGGAGTAATTGTAACCGATGACATAATACAATCAAACTTTCTTGTATTAACAGCTGCAAATATTCCATCCCAGGCTGTATCTACGAACTGAACCTGCAATCCCATTTTTTCTGCAATGGCTCTTCCCATGCTTACATCAAAGCCAATGGGGGTGACACCGTCATCAGCCATGTATTCCATCGGGGGATACCCAATTTCCATACCAACCATTAAAACACCCTTTTTTATGGTCAGTTCCCCGGATTCCTTTGCACAACCGGCAAATAAAACGGCGATAATAGCCAAAATCGAGACAAAAAATACTAACTTCTTCATAAAAAACCCCTTAATTACTAGAATATAACTCAATTTATAGTAGTTATAATTAATTGTCAATATATTATTGACATAAGTTATTGATATAGCGGTTTTAGGAGTATGACAAAGTATGAAAATAGTGTATAATTTATAACTAAGGAGACAAAATTATGGCAGTAGTATGCAGTAGCGGATTAGTAGGTAAAGCAGTTACCCTAATCGCCCTAGAAAAAAAATCACCAATTATGATCGTAACAAATGTAGCAGAAGAAACAAAAACAGTCGAAGTAACTTGGCTCGACAACAACAATTCAGTCAACACGGCTGCATTCCCTTCAAAAGCGCTGGACAAAGCAGAAGCACAACCCAAACAAACTACAGCTGCAAAAAAACCCGCACCCAAGAAGAAAAAGTAAAAAACTTATTCCGTGTAACACAACAATCAGTAAAGGACTATCCCTGCTGGTTGTTGTGTAACTGTTTCCTCAACTTATTTTATTACTAGTAAAAAAGCTATTTTCTTTATAGTAAATTCTCTTATTGAATATTAATATAAAATCTTTCTAAATAGGCGATTCTTCCACGTGTTTCATTAAAACGCCTGCTCTGAGGATACTCATTAATAAGACGGCGGTAATAATCCAGCGAAAGCAGTATGTTTCTGTTTGGACTGTTAGCTTCGTAAAATTGCCCCAATAACCAGTATGCCTCGTCGCTTCCGCCGGGATAGTATTCCAAATATTGATCGAGTAACGCTATTGCTGCAGAAACATTTCCCTCTTCAAATGTACTTTGCGCTCTTTGCAGTAACACATCCGGCGCCAATCTTTCTGCAGCGATTCCTGCAGTTGAATCAGGAACCGGCATCTGCCCGGCAGCTAAACTGCCCTGCTCACGGTCAACAGAACCGGAAGCAGGCGCCGGGCTTGAACCCTGTGAACCTGCAGGCTGCGGATTTGCGGTTTCCGGCGGAGGCACTGTTCTTTGAGGAGCTGCCGGCGCCGGATCAGTTCTCTGCGGCGGCGCTTCATCCTGAGAAGGCCGTTGTTCAGATGACACACCGGATGTAACAACAGGTTCAGATGGCATTCTTGAACCGCTGCGTATCTGCGCTTCTTCCAGCGCCGAAGGCCATCTTGGCCCTGCAACTACTCTGCCGCGATCAACTAACGGACTAAACCATCCTGTACCGGCTGTCGGCGCTTCTCCGACAATAACCTGAACATGATCATTAAGTATAAAATCTCTTATAAAATCCTGCCGGTAAAATTTTAAAGAATATGTTCCTGCTTCTTCCAGCGAAAAAATAAAACTTTGTCCGTCCGGATCATTGCGCCGCGAATTGTAAACAATGCCGCGCCGGGAAGCAAGTTCTCCCAAATATACCCAGCCGTTTCCGCGGAAAGGCACTTCCAGAATTTGTCCAACAGTTGCGCGGACAATCCGCGAATAAATAATTTCATTATCGTGCGGCATAACGCCCATTTGAATAATTGAGTCAACTCTTGCAGCAGGACCTTGCGGATAGTCACGCGCTGGTTCTTCTCTGGCAGTTTCCGCTGGAGGCACTGGCGCAGGCGGCGCTGGCTGCGGCGCTGGTGCAGGTTGCGGCGCTTGTACAACTTGCGGAGGCTGCGGAGCAGGTTCAATTCGCTGCGGCACAGGCGGCGGCAATGGCTGAGGCGCCGGAACAACAGGCTCTGGTTCTTCTGCAATATGCACTTCAGGCGTATCATCAATTTCCTGCAATTCACCTTCGCCAAGAAGCTTTTCCAGTGCAGATAAACGCTGTTCCATATCTGACAACATCAATTCCGATTCGGTTAAACGTTCCTGCGCATCAGCTAATTGC
>WQXC01000027.1 GCA_009785045.1 Treponema sp.
CAGCAGCAGCACCGGCAGCAGCGCCTGCAGCGTCAGGAGACGGAAACATCATCGCTCCGTTGGCAGGAACAGTGCTTCGTTACATAGCGACAGAAGGACAGGATGTAAAACCGGGCGAAACAATAATGATTTTGGAATCCATGAAAATGGAACTTGAAATTAAAGCAAGCGCCGCCGGCAAAGTACACTTCCTTGTACAAACAGGAACACAGGTAGCTTCCAAGCAGCCAATTGCAAAGATAGCCTGACCACTTAAAAGTAGTTAGTCAAAAATAAAAAACCGGCCACGAGTGGTCGGTTTTTTTTGCTCATACCCAAACACTTTTAAGTAGTCAGGTTAAGTATTTTCGCGTAACTCGCGCAGTTCGTGCAGTGTGCGAAGTTTCCAAATAGCTTTTTCCTGTATCTGCCTGACTCGTTCGCGCGTAATGCCAAGATACTTTCCGGTTTCTTCCAGCGTAAGAGGGTTTTCTCCGGTTAATCCAAAACGAAGCTGAATTATCTTCATCTCCCTTTCGGATAACTGTGAAAGAATTCCTCCCATGGTTTCTTGTAATGTCATTGAAAAAACCATTTCAAATGGTTCTGCTCTTGTGTCATCTTTAATTAAATCCGCTAAACGGGTCATGTTTCCGTCGTCAACGATAGTATCCAGGCTTGTAGTTTCCTGCGAAAGTTTTACTATTTCTTTAACTTTGGAAACAGGAACATCCAAATACTGAGACAACTCTTCTTCGTTAGGGTCGCGTCCTAAATCCTGCGTTAACTGTTTGGCAACATAATAACACTTTTTAATTGTGTTAAGCATGTGAATAGGAATACGGATTACGCGACCCTTGTCTGCAATGCTTTTGATGATAGCCTGCCTAATCCACCATGTACCGTAGGTGGAAAAACGGCAGCCTCTTGTGTAGTCAAACCGTTCAACGGCTTCAATTAGGCCGATATTCCCTTCGTCGATTAAATCCAAAAGCGAAAGTCCGCGGTGCTGATAATTCTTTGCAATTGATACAACAAGGCGTAAGTTGGAGTTTATCATTGTGTTTTTGTAATGAAGAAGAGCGCTGTCAAGAGCTGCTTTTTCTGAGCTATAATCAATTTCCTTGTTTTTATTTTTATCAGATTCAAGCGCTTTTATTTTTGAGCGCAGACTGATTATTTTCTCGCCAATAATCTGTTCTTCCTGCAATGTTAATAGAGGAAATCTGGAAATCTGCCTGAAATACAGCGCTAGCGGATCACTTTCCTTTTGTGTTTTGACTCTTTTATGAGTTTTATCGATATGTTTTCTGGAACGTTTTCCAACTTTTTCTAATCCAACTTCCATTGTCTACCCCTTAAGTTCTAGAATTACCGCCAGCCCTGGGCGCCAAAGCCGGATCCATGGGTGTATCATTACGGAAAACCATGAAAAAAAGCTGAGGCTTGGCCGAAACTGCATTAACACCCAATCGCCCAACTTCCATCCCCGGTGTTATCCTGTCTCCAACATTAACTGTTATTGTCTCGCATCCGCCGTACATGTAATAATACCCTCCGGCTGTTTCTACAATTACCACTCTGCCAAATTTTCTCCAGGGACCGGCAGATACTACTTTCCCCTGGGTTAAGCTGCGTACTGTTTCAAACTGCTCGCCTTCAACAACAACACCCATCTGCCCTGTCATATAATCAATACTCTTGGGTGTAACCGGCCAGCGTAAAGCAAAAAGACCGCTTGCACTATTATTGCCGGGAGGCGGATTACTGGCTGTGCCTGGCATTGTGTTCCCGGTTGCCCTTGCGGGTACTTTAATCACATCGCCGATTTTTAATACATGATTGGAAGAAAACCCGTTAATCTCAAGCAGCCGCTGCAGGGTAATTCCATTGGTTCGCGCAATGCTAAAAAGCGTGTCTCCCCTGACAGCCCGGTAATTAACCAGAGTTTGAGCTGCTGCTCCGGAGGATGCAGCTCCGGAGGAAGCAGACGCCTGTGCAGCCGATGTTGATGCAGATATTACCGCAACATCTCCAGATGACCCGTCGGCGGACGCCGGGATGATAAGCCTTTTTCCAACACTTAGTTTGGAAGGATCGGTGATACCATTGGCTCTCATAAGTTCGTCCGCTGTTACTTGATAAAAGCGGGAGAGCGAATAGATTGTATCTCCCCTTCCGACTACATGGATTAAGTCATCCGCAGCAAGCATTCCGGAGGATAGAATGCCCGCCAAAGCTAAAAATAAGGTAAATCTCTGTAGATACTTCACGGCTCTTCATTATCGGCAACTTTGCCGTAAAACTACAGTGAGTAAATATAATTAAAACAGGAAAAGTTACAGTAATTTATTGCTTTTCGTACTGTTGAACTTCGTTTAATACATATTCAAGTAAAATTCCAGCAATTTTAAACATGGATTCGGAATCACCGCCGTCATGATACCGGCGCTGGCAAACAACGCGTTTAATCCCGCAGTTAATAATCAACATTGCGCATGTTCTGCAGGGAGTCATACGGCAATACAGCGTGGCTCCATCTATCGATATTCCCCTCTTTGCCGCCTGGCATATGGCGTTTTGTTCTGCATGAACTGTTCTTACACAATGGGTTGTTTCTTTGCCGTCTTCATGGAGCATTTTTTTTAATTGATGTCCCTCATCGTCACAATGAGGAAGTCCTGCCGGAGCGCCAACGTAACCTGTTACAAGAATCTGTTTATCCTTGGCGATAACACAGCCAGAACGACCTCTATCGCAGGTTGCTCTTTTGGAAATTGCTTCGCAAACTTCCATAAAATATTCATCCCAACTGGGTCTTTTATAATCGCTCATTTTTACCTCTTATCGTGCTTCCAGAATTATACGGTATTTTAGGTATATTTCCTCTAGCGTATGCAGCGGTCCGGGCGCATTAACTCTTTTTCGCAGTGTACAGGCGTCCCGTCTTTCTATAAAAAAGTCATAAATTGCACGCGGATCATGATCTTCTACAATAGAATATACCGGCTTTGAATCTAAATAAGAACGCACTTCCTCGTGACTTACGCATGTAACTCCATATTTTTTTAATCTGTTTCGCACCTGTAAAATCTCTTCGTAAGATAAACCGAATAGAAACTCTTCCAGCGCCCATCTGGTATAATCATTGGTTGATTCTTCTTTTAAGAATTCTTCCCATTCGGTGTCAGCTCCCATATCGATAGAAATTCTAAATAGTTCCGAGTTGCCATCCATTGTTCCGAAGCCCGGCGGGGTGGAATCTCTTGCTTTCCAAAGTGATGAGAGAGCCATAAGATGTTTAATGCTGCGTTGATCTGTACCGCTGTCCCAGAGTGCGATTAAATCATTTGCAAGCCTGGATTTGGTAATGTTAGAAAAACCTGGATCATCAAGGCAGGAAAAATAAACATCTTCTGCCATAAGCGTATAAATAACGGAAAAAGAGATGCTTTTTGCAGGAATGTTTAAAATGTCATTTTTTTCAGTCATCCGGGAAGCAAGAGAAAATGCATGAAATTTGGCAACCAAAAAACTGCGAAGAGCCGCTACCTTGGCAGGAGCGCGTAATACATGCGACGGAGCAGAAAAGGCAAGAAGCGACTCTGTAAGCTGATGTTCATTAACAAGAATATCTCTTACAAATTGAGTTTCTTTAATGGATGGATAATCGAAAACTGCCCTGCCCAAATTACGCAGCCGCCGAAACCTCTCATGCACCAGAAAATAATCCTGAGGCCTCTTTTCCTGAAGCCACTCTTCTATTTTTCCAATAAGAAGTTCTTCTTCGTCTGACAGAACCTTTAGATCCTGCTCGTGCGCGGAAGGCGCGTGCACCTGAACCATAATAGTAGAATTATACTATAGAAAGTGAAAAAACACAAATAAAAAATGCCCCCAATAACAATTAAAGGAGAATCTCTACTATGACGATTTTTCGTATTTTTTATCACGCCAGTACGAAATAAGACCAGCAATTATAAGAGGAAGCCCAACAATTAATGCGCCAATTAATAAAATTTCCATTCCCATTTGCTTACCTCCTTAAACTAATAAAGTAATATTTTCTTCAGTTTTCTTTTCCTGCGATGTCCACCAAAGACCAATAAAGCAAAATAACGCTGTTACAATAAAACCACCTGTAACCATTATAACAGGTGGTACTTCACCTCGCAAGACACCTCCAAGGAACATACTACCAAAAACTAATTTACCTAAATCAATAAGTATTTTTCCGGTATTCTCCCTAAAATTTGTTAGTTTTCGCAGTTTTTTCATAATTACTCCTAAACCTAATATAATAAATAATCTAAAGAAGGCAAGAAAATACAAACCAAATAAAACTGTAACTCTCTTGAAAATTATATAATTTAACACTATCTTATACATAAGGGAGTGCACCGGTTTCGACTGGTACGTTTTCGGGGTATAGATTGCAGATGGAGCGCTCATCTCCTGATTGGGCAAAAATTTAACTGCCAATAACGTCAGTTACGATTACGCCTTAGCTGCGTAACCGCGTGGGACTGTTCCGCTGCTCTGAGGAACAACTTCCGCGTCGCAATCAGAGCTGGTCATGATGTTTCTTTCGGAGGCATTGTGATAAGATTTTCCGGAATACGGACAGGACGCGCGCCGTTTAGCCAAGCCTGTCCCGACAATAAAATAAACGGCTAAATCTGTAGATGTCTATGTTTCGCGTATTGGGACGCGGGTTCGATTCCCGCCACTTCCATCAAAAAACTTAAGAAAATCGTACATTTTCTCAAATTTACCATAGAAATATGATACTATTTATATCATGGGTGTGAGGAAAGACAGGATAGGTTTTATTATCCCCACAATATACTCCACGGGATGGGCGCGGAATGCTCTGCCAATATTTGTCAGAACTGCACGCAGTGAAAATAAAAGTCTTTTTATCTTTCCTGGCGGACGTTTAAATGGCCCAATGGAAATGGAAGCGCTTCGTAATCCAATATATTCACTGGTAAACAATGAAAATCTTGATGGATTAATAAGCTGGAGTTCAACCCTTAGATACAAGGAAGATAAAGAGGATTTTGAAAAATTCCATTATACTTTCGCTATCCCTTTTGTTACATTAGAAATAAAAGTTCCCGGTCATTCCAGCGTCAACTTTGATTCCTATACCGGAATGAGGCAATTAATAACTCATTGTATTACAGTTCATGGCGCAAGGAAAATAGCTTTTCTTAGGGGGCAGCCCCTGCATCCAACCCATGAGGCACGTCTTAAAGCCTACGAAGATGCGCTGGATGAAGCCGGTATTCCGCATGACAAAAACGGCCCCCTGGTAACAAAGCCATTTGTTGATGAAGAAGGAGACAAAGCAGCAGCGCAGCTTTTTGAAGAACGCAAACTAATACCCGGTAAAGATTTTGATACATTAATCGGATCCAATGACCATTTAATTTTTAAGGCAATAAATTATTTTAAATCAAAAGGTTATCATGTACCGCATGATTATCATGCTGCAGGATTCGACGATTCCATGGAAAGCCGCCTTACCGAGTGTCCTCTTTCTACAGTTAAGTCTCCGTATCTGGAAATGAGCGTTGAAGCTTTCCGGATTTTAGAAAAAATTATATCCGGTAAAAAAAATAATACTCAGGAAAACATTATTGATGATGTACTTCTTCCCGCGCAGCCGCTTTTCCGGGAATCCTGCGGCTGTACTGATTTTTACAATACACTGACCAAACCGCTAATTTTGGAAGCTGGTATAAATAAATCTGACAAAGTTCCGCCTGCACAAGACAAGATGGATATATTAATAGAGATAATATCCGACTTTCTAAAACTCAGACCAAGGGAAACAAGAAGTATTGTAACACCGCTTGTAAATTCCTGGTTAAAAATTCCGGAAGAAGACTGTCCTCAGAATATTTTACAGCCTTATCTGGATGATTTTTTTATTCATCTGGAAAAAAGCATGAAACAGTTCTTTAGAGCTCATAAAGATGTAGAACTTTTTTTAAAGATGCTAAAAATAATATCAAATTCCGGTTTTATCTCTCCTGGTATATTTAAAAAAGTAGAACCTGCAATATTACGGACAGTCTTTAAAATATGGGAATGGTCTACCGTTTATGCGCACTACGAAAGAGAAAATCTAAACACAATATTAAACTCTCTTAAATGCGTTCTTTTGGAAATCAGAGACAGAAAATCCCTTATTAACAGCCTTGCGCAGTATCTGCCGAAAATTGGAATAAATACTGCAGGTATGGCTCTGTACATCGATGAAAAAACATCGCTTTGGATTGGCCATTTTTCTCAGGGCGGAAACTGCTCGGTACAAGAAGAAACCTTTTCCAGAAAGTTACTTGTTCCAAAATCATTAAATAATCTGTTTTCCAATAATATCTTTGTTGTACAGCCTCTCTTTATAGAAAATCAGTCGCTTGGATACTTTATTAATAATGTATCAAGTTACGACGGAGTTATTTATGAAGATATTCGAAGCACAATAAGTTATACCTTAAAAAGCATTCTTCAGTTTGAAGAAGTAATTAAAGCGCAGCAAAGAGAGCTTGAAAGCATTGAGCAAAGCCGTATACTTACTCTTCAGAAAGAAGCGGCTCAGGCAGCTTCCGATGCAAAAAGTCAGTTCCTTGCAATTATGAGCCACGAAATCCGCACGCCGATGAACGCAATTATGGGTATTACAGAAATTCAACTTCAGGATAAAATGCTTCCGTTTATAACAAAAGAAGCATTTGAAAGAATTTATAATTCCGGCGATTTATTGCTTGGAATTATTAATAATATCCTTGATCTTTCTAAAATTGATTCCGGCAAACTGGAAATTTTATCATTTCAATACGATATTGCAAGCCTGATTCACGATTCAGTTAAATTGAACATGTTACGTTACGAAAACAAACCTATAGAATTTAAACTGACCGTAAGTGAAGACATCCCATTATTATTAATCGGCGATGAACTGCGGATAAAACAAGTAATGAATAACCTGCTCTCGAATGCATTTAAATATACCCAGGAAGGCCAGATTGAATTAAAACTTTCTTCGGAGACTTATAAAAACTCTTCTTTCGTTGACCTTATTATTCATGTGAGCGATACCGGGCAGGGAATGACAGAGGACCAGGTTAAAAAACTTGGTGATAAGTTCAGCCGTTTTAACATGGAAGCCAATAGAAAAACCGAAGGCGCAGGGCTTGGCATGAACATTACACGGAACTTAATTCAAATGATGAACGGTGATATTAAAATAAAAAGCGCGCCTGGCAAGGGAACAGATTTTACTGTTCACCTGCCGCAGCAGTGCGCTAATCACGATCCAATTGGCAGGGAACTTGCAGAAAACCTGATGCAGTTAAATATAAAAAATACTGCAAAAATCAGAAGCGCGCAGATAACACAGGATTATATGCCGTACGGCCGTGTATTAATTGTTGATGATGTAGAAACAAACCTTTATGTAGCGCGGGGATTGATGTCGCCATACGGATTATCTATAGAAACTGCTTTAAGCGGAGTTGAAGCAATAGAAAAAGTTACAACAGGCGCAAAATATGACATTATCTTTATGGATCACATGATGCCAAAAATGGACGGCATGGAAGCGGCAAAACATATACGTAATTCCGGCTATAAGGAACCTATTGTTGCATTAACCGCAAATGCGCTTGCAGGACAGGCAGAAATGTTTATGAAAAACGGGTTTAATGATTTTATATCCAAACCTATAGACATCCGTCAGTTAAATAATGTATTGAACAAACTAATACGCGACAAGCAGACACCCGAGGTGCTTACAGAAGCTAAAAAGCTAAAAACCAGCATGCAAACCGGAGACATAGAAAGTAAAATCGCTCTTAATCCGCAATTAATAGAATTTTTTATACGTGATTCAAGAAAAATTCTTGCTATACTAAATAGCTTATATAAAAATAAATTCCGCAGAAATGACGACGTTTCTATTTTTATTATTAATATACATGCAATGAAAAGCGCGCTTGCAAATGTCGGCGAAAGGGAACTGTCAGGCAAAGCATCTGAACTGGAACAGGCAGGACGCGATCAAAATATCAATTTAATTTTATCTTCTCTTCCATACTTTATAGAATCTCTGCAGCAAGTTATTTTAAAATACAATCTGCCTGAAGATATTGATACAGGAGCAAACCGGGAAGAAGCTGACCTTGCATATTTACGGGAAAAAATGCTGGTTATATCAGAAGCCTGCTCCTCTTTTGATAAAAAAGCCGCCAAAGAAGCGCTAAACTGCCTTAAGCAAATGAAGTGGCAGCGCTCAGTAAAAGATCAACTTAGCGAAATTACAGAACATCTATTACACAGCGAGTTTGACGAGATAATAAGTATTATCCGGAAGATGGAAACTTAAAACTACCCTTACCGATACATTTTGGAGATTTCCATGAATTTATCCTGTATTGCAATAACAGCGTCTGCTATAACAGGATCAAACTGTGTGCCTCTTCCCTGAGTAATTATTTCGATAGCTTCTGCGTAAGGCATAGCTGCTTTATACACGCGGGCGCAGACAAGAGCATCATAAACATCAGCCAGCGAAGCAAGCCGCGCAGAAAGCGGAATCTCTATTTCTTTTAACTTCCGCGGGTAGCCTTTGCCGTCCCAGCGTTCGTGATGACCATAACAAATATCTTCGCAGTGTTTTAGGTACAATGAAGAGTTAACATCGCCAAGTTCATGTATAATTTCCATGCCGCGCGTGGTGTGAGTTTTCATAATTTCGAATTCATCAGGATCAAGTTTCCCCGGCTTAAGAAGAATTTTATCCGGAATTGCAATCTTGCCGACATCATGAAGCGCCATGGACTTCATGATTATATTGGGCTGAAGGCTTATTAGCTCTTCTGCGTAAACAGAGTTTGTCTCTATCAGATAATCAATTATTGCTCTAACAAACAACTGAGTTCTCTTAACATGTTCGCCTGATTCCAAATCACGGTGTTCAATAACGTTTGCAAGTCCCTGAAGGGCGTTTTCCAGCGTATTGGTAGCTTCTGCAGTTTTCTTTGCAACCATCTGCTCCAGATTGTCGCTGTAGTTTTTTAACGCTATCTGGTTTCTTACCCTCAATTTTACGATTTCCGGTAAAAACGGTTTATTAATAAAGTCCACAGCGCCGGCTTCCAGCAGCTCGCTTTCTGAATCGTTCTCGGCTGTAATAAATATAACAGGAATACGCTGATACTGTTTATCTGCTTTTAAGATTTCAAATAATTCGCGTCCATCCATTTCCGGCATAATAATATCCAGAAGAATAATTTTTGGAATAGGATCGGCGGCGCGGAGTTTATCCAGCGCTTCCTTGCCGTTTGATGCAGTTATAATATTATAATCATCTTTTAGTATTTCCTCGAGAATCATGACATTGGTTTCAACATCATCAACAACTAAAACCGTAGGATTAATTTCATGCATGACTTGCTACTACCTTCTCTATTTCTTCTATTGTTTTACTATAAACGCCTTTTACTATACCCAATTGATCAGGGTTAAGAGATCTGGCTTTTATCTGCGACTCAAGCTCCAGGCACTGTTTGTACAGCTCTGTAAGCGAAAGATTTGCCGTAAGCCCCTTGACTGTATGCGCAGCTATTTGCGCTTTTTCCATGTCTCCTTCCGCCAGTGCAGCTTCTATTCCGCACATATTCGGATCATCCTTAAATTTAATAAGCAGCTTTATATAAAGCTTGATATTGTTCATTACCCTTTTTGTGCCATCTTCAATATTAACATATACAATATCATCTGCCATGTAAAACCTTCCTTATTTTTGTTCGCAATTTAGTTATCGTTCACGGTAAATTATTCGGCCTCTGCTTAGGTCATATGGAGAAAGAGCGACTCTTACCCGGTCACCCGGAACAATCCGGATATAATGCTTGCGCATTTTACCGGAAAGATGAGCCAATATAAGATGCCCGTTTTGATTATCCAGTTCTACCCTGAACATGGTATTGGGAAGGGCTTCCCTGACTATACCTTCTACCTCTATTGCTTCTTCTTTTGCCACTTTTGCTCCTTTATACCCTAATTTTATATCCTATACCCCTTTATGTCAATTATGTCTATGTGTTAAGATAAGAAATGCATTATTACAGTACAAGAAATAAAAACGAAGTCGTAAATTTCGCGGACGCCGCCTTAACGGGACTTGCCCCGGACGGAGGGCTTTTTGTGCCGGAAGAAATTCCTCAATATTCTGCGCAAGTTCGTACATCGCTTGGAAAAATGGATTTTTGCGACATAGCTATCGAAACGATTAAACCATATGTTCAAGGCGAAATACAGGATAGCTCGCTGTCAGATATTGTACAATCTGCATTTACATTTACCGCACCTCTGGTTGCTGTTGCAGACCGTTTTACATCGGAATTATTTCACGGACCTACGGCGGCATTTAAGGATTTTGGCGCACGTTTTATGGCGCGCGCATTTTCGTATTTACGCCGCGGCGAAGACCGCCCTTTAAGGATTCTTGTTGCCACATCCGGCGATACTGGAGGCGCGGTAGCAGACGGTTTTTTTAATGTATCAGGTATATTTGTGACAGTACTTTACCCCAAAGGCAGAGTATCGCCGCTGCAAGAGCGCCAGATTGCAGGTCTCGGCGGAAATATTTCCGCTCTTGCAGTAGAAGGCAGTTTTGACGACTGCCAGCGACTGGTAAAAGCCGCTCTTGCCGACGAAGGTTTAAAAAAACGCATGGCATTATCCTCGGCAAATTCCATAAACATCAGCCGCCTGATTCCGCAGGCAGTATATTATTCTGCCGCCGCAGGAAAGATGTCTGCAGGACTTACTGACCCTGACGGAGAAGCAACTCCGCGTTTAAAAGGCAAGAAAAATACTGCTGCACTGCGACCCGGTAAACCTGTAACTCTTTGTGTTCCTTCCGGTAATTTTGGAAATCTTACGGCAGGTCTTTACGCAATGAAGATGGGCGCGCCGGTTAATCAATTTATTGCTGCAACAAACATTAATAAAACTGTTCCGGATTACCTTGATTCCGGCGAGTATCTTACGCGTATTTCGCAGGCGACAGTATCCAACGCGATGGATGTCGGCGCGCCAAGTAACTTTGAACGGATGGCGGCTCATTTTTCATGGGAGCAGATGCGCAATATTATTTTAGGCGTCTCTGTCAGCGACGATGAAACACGCGAAACGATTATTCGTATTCATGAACAATCCGGTTATTTTCTTGATCCGCACAGTGCAGTCGGCTGGAAAGGCGTAGATAAACTTCTTTCCAGTAACAAGATTCAGGAAGGAGCAGCCGGAATACTCTGCACTGCGCACCCGGCAAAGTTTTCAGAAATAGTAGAACCTCTTGTTGGTAAGCCGCCTGTTCCCGCTGCACTAACGCGCGCAATGGAAAGAACGGTTAATGCCCGTACAATTCCCGCAGATGCCGCAGCTCTTATAGAGGTATTGTCTGCGTAAAATATTTTTTCTATTTTTAATTACGCTTCACATAACTGTAGTATTTCCATGTGATTTACCAGAACATTTTAAATTTGACGTTTCCAATCACGAGGAAGTTTTATACTGGGGTTGTTACGATGCTGTAAATTCAGGACCGCATATAATCGAATATATCCTGACAAAAGAAAGAGCCGAAGCAACTGGAACAAGACGTCCGTCTGCTACATTTACACAAGACAGAGACGGCGGCGCACTCAGAAAGTTATTGGCAGAACACGGCTACTCTCTTCCCAATCACCGCGATTATACCAACTCCGGTTACGACAGAGGCCATATGGCGCCAAATGCTGATTTTAACGACACCTACGAAAATGCATTAATGACTTTTTATATTGCAAATATCTGGCCGCAAACACCAAATGTAAACAGGGTTGAATGGCTCAAGACAGAAAATGAAACAAGAAGGCTGGCATCAAGACACTTACAGGTTAGAGTTATAATTATTGTGGATGAATTCTCAAGCGGCAAAGTAGGGAACATCAGTATTCCTTCCTGTTTTAAAAGAAGAGTTTACGATTTAAATTCCGGCGACCTGATTTATGAAATTGACGTTTATCAGTGATTCCTGCTGAGACAAAACATATAAATAATCAGATAACCTGTTTAAATACGCGCATGCATGTGAGCAAAGAGGTTCCTTTTCATTAACCGCAACAAACGATCGCTCTGCTCTTCTTGCAACTGTACGTGCAATTTGAATCTGCGCTTCAATAATATTTTTTCCGGGAATAGCGGGTTTTTTCTGCTTTGGAATATTATCAGAAAGCCTGTCTATTTCCTTTTCCATTTCTTTAACATCATCAACGGTAAAAAAGAAATTGCTGTTTTTTACATCAGAAACATGCGCCATTAATTTCATCAGGTTTTTCTGAGTTCTTTCGATAAATATACATGCAGACTGCCATGAAAATTGCCAGGCATCTTCATTGGAGATCATTGCTTTAATAAGCCCAAGGTAGGAATTAAGCTCATCTACAGCTCCAATAAAATGAATCGAAACGCTGTTTTTTGATACTCTGTTTCCGTTTAATTCCGATGTCTCGCCAGTATCACCGGTTCTTGAATAAATACCCATATTAGAATTTATACTACAATGTATCCGGCGAATCAAGCCATACAGGAAGTATCATGTTTGTTTCCAGATAACCCATCCGTCGTTTTTTTACAGAAATTTCCAATAGCGCATATCCTTCATTTTCCATTATTCGCAGCCGGGAAATTGATACAGGATCATCCTCGGAAATACCGGCTTCGTCGGCAATTGAACCGCGAACTACCCTGTTTACCCTGAAATTAGAAGTAAAAATACTGCTTTGCAGGGGGGTTAACATCATGCCAAACAACGGAGCCGCAATTCTTTCCCGTTTGTCAATTCTTGCAGCATCCAAAAGAGGAAGATCCGGACGCGTTACAGTCATTATTATAAATTTTTTGACTACATCATCTTTATCAATTGTTTCCAGCGCAACAAGTTCACCGGGACCGCATAAAAACATAACATCCTGCAAAGCGGGAATAAGTCCGCCCTGAGGAGCGGTAAGTGTTTTTCCGTTAATCGATTTTATAAAATCGCCTTCATTAACCTTATGCAGAGCAACCGGAGTATTCGGCGCATTATAAATTATTTCTGCACCGCTGAATGTTTCACATAATGTAAAACCCAGCCACGGCCGCTGCGCTCTTCCGCCTTTAATCATTGCAGGAAGCGCCGCAGTTAATCTTTCTGCCGGAACTGCAAAATTAAGCCCCTGATGCTGGGCTATACCGGCAAATATTACGCCGACCAATCTGCCTTCACTATCAACCAGAGGGCCGCCTGAGTTACCGGAATTGACTGCGGCATCAATCTGATAAACATCTCCAATCTGCAGGAACCGTCTTCCAAGTGCCGAAACAATTCCGCTTGTTACGGTTTTTTGAAGCCCCACAGGAGATCCAATCGCGAGCACTGTATCGCCGACACGCGGAATTACGCTGTCTACAAGCGAAAAAACATACTCCGTTTCCAATTCTGTTTTAATTAATGCAAGGTCTAAAGCTTTATCCCAGCCAATAACACGCGCAGGAACACGCGGACTTGATGCGTCTCCCATTCGGATAAACATTCGTGAGTACCCTTTGTGTTTTGGATCAACCTCGCTTGCAATAACATGGTAGTTTGTAATTAAAAGTCCGGAAGCGTCAACAAAAAATGCCGATCCTAAAACCCTGTCGGGTATGCCGAATCCTCTTTCTATTCTGTATCCCCTGTCGACAATGACAGTGGCAACTCCCTTAATCATGTCAGAAACTGTATCGCGGCCTGTTGCATACTCGCGTAAATTTGCAGGAATACTGTTTCTGTTTTGCGGTGCAGCGACAGCCTGGGCAGCGGCAAGAAAATAAGCTGACGAGCGGCGCTGCCTGCCCTCTACAGCTTTTTCAAGAAATAAAAGAGCGCTTGCAAAATCCATTGGCTGCATTTCGTGCGATCTTACCGCCGCAAGAAAAGCGCCAAGATTATCACCGTCTTCCAGTTTTTTCTTTGCGCCTGCAAGAATAAAAGCCGCTTCTTTGTTGGAATTATCGTTTGTAATCCCCATGCTGGCGATAGATCTGATCATTGATACAGCTTCATCCCACCGCTCTTCTTCTATTGCTTTTGCCTGCGCTGAAAAAAGACTTTCTATCGCTTCTTTTTCGTATTGAGCCAAAAGCGCCCAGTCTTCATTTTCCTCTTCATCATTTTCAGTTACAGAATAAACTTCCTTGTAAATAAAAATAAGGTTTAAGGCAGTGATTGGGTTATCCTGAATTTGCTTATTTATATCTTCCAGCCTGATTGAGCTTGTGGTTCGCGAAGGTGAATCGTCTTTTTTGTTTTTTATACTTTCACACGAGGTTATAATAAATATAAATAATATTAATGCGGTTATTAAATATTTTTTCATTACCGGTTACCTGTCTCTGAGTAATTCATCTCGCCGCTGCCTTCCATATCAAAAGAATAAACAACTGAACCGTCCGGCAGATACACTTCCATTGTCTTAAAAAGTCCGTCCCCTGCCCAATCGCTCTCTGAAGAAGCAATTAGCCGTCTGTAATCCAATAAATCTTCCCAGGTATAATCCTGCGGCGGACGCCGAAAACGCCTGATGGTTTCCATTCTGCCGTCTAAATCCAAATCGATGTGCTGGATTACAGGAAGCCCTCTTTCAAATTCTGTCACAGAAACCTGTTGTTCGTCTATTGTTTCTATAGCCTGCAGAATTACTCCCCGGCTCATATAAATTTTTTCTTTTACGTTGTCAATTTCCAGACTTGGACGGGTAATACTTGTACAAAACGAAATTAAAATATAACGCGTTAGATTTAAATATTGATATGCCGGCATTGGATACAGAAGCCCTGTAATATTTCTGCTTCCGCCAAGTTCAATAAATGTAACAGGCGCATACTGAAAATCCGCAGGACTAAAAGTAAAATACTCTTTGCCGGTGTCTGCATATTCAACATAAGGATAACGTTCCCATTTTAAATCTGCGCGCTGCGAAGAATCGCCTGTTATGTATGTTGATATTCTTTGCGGAATACCGCCATGCTCAAAGGTAATAAGAAAATCATAATAATTTGAATAATTAAAAAATTGTATCGATCCTTCAATATAAACAACCTGACTGTCAATGTATCCGTCACGATCTTCATCGCGGGTTATAATTCCGGAAAATGAATGCAGATTCTGCGTAAATAATTCCCGTCCTTCTTCGCTGCGAAGCAAATTGTAGGTATCGATAATAACATCTTTGCAAAGATAGAATTCCCCGTTTCCTTTTGCGGTAAATAATAATTCCACTGCCTCTCTGTCATCAATAACTCCAAGATTAAGAGCAACAGGAATCGAGGTCTGATTAATATCCAATCCGGCAATGTATGCTGCAACAAGCCGCCGCGCCGCTTCGATATCGCTTATAAACGGAGCTGCCATCCATGCGAGCTCAGGGTCCGATTCAAGCAGAAACGGAAGCCGTCTTAAAATAAGTTCCATCAGGTTAGAATCACTCTCAGGTAATTCAGAGGGCTCAGGTTTTTTGTTACGCGCATATTCAAAGAAAATGCGTAAGGGTCTGGTATCTCGCGGAAACCTGTCCATTGCGATTAAAACCTGACTGCGAAACTGCGCAAGAGCCGAAGCAGTATCATAACCGGGGGCATACCCCGTTGCCATTCCGCGCAAGGTCCTTAAGCGCAGCATTTGCACATCTGCTCTTATCTGCGCATTTCCCGGTAATTCAGTCTGCATGGAAATTTTATCAAGGCTGGCAATCGCATCGTGATACGCGCGTTTGGAAATAAACTGTTCAACCTCCAGCAGCTGCGCTTGAATAGATTGCGGCGTTAAATCAGAATCATCCTGCGC
>WQXC01000028.1 GCA_009785045.1 Treponema sp.
TGATTCAGCCAGTCATCAAGAGTGAAGTTTTCTTTCTCCATTTTTTTCTGGAGTTCCAATGCTTCTTTTTGGTCGATTACTTCCTGCGCTTTTTCTACAAGGGTAACAACATCGCCCATGCCTAAAATACGGCCTGCAATTCTCTCCGGATGGAAAGATTCAAAATCTTCCGGCTTTTCGCCCGTGCCGGTAAATTTTAACGGCTTACCTGTTACTGTCTTTAGCGATAAGGCAGCGCCGCCGCGTGTGTCTGAATCGAACTTGCTTAAGACAACACCCGTAAGCCCTATTTTTTCATCAAATGCTTTAGCGATATCAGCGGCGGCTTGACCCGTCATTGAATCTGCGACAAGGAGCATTTCGTCCGGGTTGACGGCGTTTTTTAAACGGGACAGTTCCTGCATCATCGGTTCATCAATTTGCATGCGGCCTGTTGTATCGATGATTAATGTGTCTATCATGTTTTTCTTTGCCCACGAGACGGCATCCTGATAAACTTTTACGCTGTCTTTTGCGCCTTCTTCCCTGTGGACAGGAATGTCTATTTGGCTGCCTAATACGGCAAGCTGTTCCATTGCAGCAGGGCGGATAAGATCACAGGCAACCAGTAGCGGCTTGCGTCCGTCCTTTTTCAGGCGCAGAGCAAGTTTTGCCGCGCTTGTGGTTTTTCCGGAGCCTTGTAAACCAAGCACAAGAATTGTAGAGATAACATCAGGACCGCGTAATTTTAATGCGCGGCTTGCGGGGTCTTCGTCTCCAAGAAAGGAAACAAGTTTGTCATGAACAATTTTTATAAATTGCTGGCCTGGATCGACAGATCTAAGAACTTTTTCGCCTTTTGCTTCTTCGATAGTTGAGTTAACAAAGCGGCGTACAACACGCAGATTTACATCAGCTTCCAGTAATGCCATTTTTATGGCTTCTACGGCATCTTCTATATTTTTTTCCGAGATTGCGGATTTTCCTGAAACTATGCGCAGCGCGTCTGTAATTTTTCCGGTTAATTTTTCGAACATTTTATCTCCGTACTATATTAAAGATTCATCTTTTGACCCAGTCATCCAGCAGGTTCTTGCAGAATTCATCAGGTTCAAGTTCTCTGTTTAACAGTTTGCATAAACCTATAGAAACTGGCATTTTTAATTTATGTTTTTCTGCAAGAATTTGAATATACTTTGCAGCTGCAACTCCTTCCGGAAGGTAACCTATCTCGTTTATTCTTGACAGGATATCATCGATATTTTTATACGGTTTTAACAAATTCTTTTCGATAATTTCTTTGCCAAAGCGGCGGTTCCTTCCGTATTTTGAACGGCAGGTAACATCAAGGTCACCGATACCGGAAATAGATGTAAATGTTTCCGGATGAGTCGCGCCCAGAGCTTTACCCAAAATCTGAATCTCGTTTAAGCCTGCCGCAAGCAGAAGGGATTCTGTTCCGTCTCCGAACATATCTGCTCTTCCTATGGTTTTCATGGCATCCAGTATTCCAAATGCAATTGCTATAACGTTCTTTGCCGCTGCCGCTACCTGTACTCCCCAGACATCAAGTGATGAATAAACCAGTAACCGCGGGTTTTTTAACAAGTTCCTGAAACGGATCGAGTTCTTTGCGTTTTCGCTCGCGGCTATAAGTCCTGTAACTTTTCCAGAGCAAACTTCCTCTGCATGGCTGGGACCGGAAATATAGACAAGTGACTGACGGAAAAACCCCGGCAGGTAATCTTCCATGGTTTCCAGAATAAGACGCGGACCGTTTTCTGTAGGTAAAAAACCTTTCGTTATTACCGCAATGATGGTTTTTCCTTCCCGTATGGAATTAACAGATAAAGACTTCTTTAAGGTGTCCATAAGGAATAAAGACGGTGTTGCATAAATAAGGAATTGCTTTCCATCAGCGGCCTCTTCAATATCCGAGGTAGCTTTTAGTGTTTTTGGCAATTCAACATCAGGCAAATACCTGGAATTCTCTCTTTTTTTGTTAATATCGTCCCTGACTTCTGTTTCATAACTCCACAGAAGGACATCGTTTTCTTTTTCGGCAATTACTTTTGCTATTGCCGTTCCCCAGGCGCCTGCTCCCAGAACTGCTATTTTCTTACTCATTCTACATTATGGCCTGTTTTTTAATTTTCCTCAACAAGTAAAAATGCTATAAACACTCTTGCGCGTGTGTTCCTGCCGTGTTAATCTATTATTGTGAGGAATATAGCCAAATTAACCCTTTTTTTCAGCCTTACTTTTATTATTATATTTGTGGCAGTTACGGGTATTAAATTTTTATCTTTACGGGTCGATTGGGCGCGAATACTGCCGCCTAAGCCCGAAACATCATTAACTTTACTTTTAACCGCTGCCCACTGGGCATTGTCTATGGCTCTTTTTTCATCGATTATTATAGCTTTAAATTATGCTGTAAGAAGAAACTATTTTGCCCTGATATCGATTGTTTGCGTAATGTCTCTTTCATTTTTAATTTCTTTTGGTATCTCTTTTGCGCTGGAGCAGTGGAAGTCTGTACCGCCAACGCAAACTTCGGGCATACGATTGGGCGGAAAGGGTTTGATTCTGTCAAATACGCTGAACAGGGGAGAGACGGCTGTTATTTTGCTGAACGGAATGGCAGAACCGCTTGGTCCGCGGGTTACTGCGATACCCGGTCAGCCGCTGATTTATACGCAGTCAGCAAATGTAAGTTTCGATCTGCCTCCTGTTCCTTTTGGAGATAATACACCCTGGTTTTTAAAAAGCCTTTCTATAGACATCAGGCTGAATGCAGAAATGTTTCAGCGTAAATTTACGGAAGGATTCTTTTCGTATTTGTTTTATACAGGCACTCTTATTTTTCTGTTATGTTCATTGGGTTATGTTATTAAATTCAGCGTATGGCCGCTTGCCAATCTTTTTATTGCCACTCTTGCATTCAGGGGAGTTCTCGCGCTTAGTACATTTTTTAACACTCCGGAAATGCAGGAAATAATATCTTCTTTTCTTGGCAACAGTCTGTCTGCAACAACTGCGCTTCCTTTAATTTTTCTTGGCTTGGGTATTTTAATTAATTTATATTCGTTCCTGGTTTATGCTGCAAAAAGGCGGGATGACGATGAGTATTAATTTTGAAAAATTGCGTACGCCGCAGTTTATATTTTTAATTTATTTCCTGTTTGCTTTTATATTGATAATGATTTTCCGGTTTATTTTTCCGGGATCAGAAGCGCCGCTTATTATTTATTCCCGCAATTGGCGTTTTGTTCAGGGGTTTCTGGAAGTTTTTAATTTATTTCCAGCTCTTGCTTTTTCTGCACTTGTAATACCATTTGGCCTTGCTTCGTTTGAAGAAAATTATCAAAGTTTTTCTGAAATGTTTTTTAAGCGGCTTATGGCTTCTGTTATTACTGCAATTTGCGCCGCTGTTGCTTACGCTATCATTTTCTTTTTTGCTCTTCCTCTGCTTAAAAATTACGAAGAAAATTTACAGTACAGCGGAGATATGTACAAGCTGGCAAAAAAGAATGCGCAGGAAAGCAGAGATGCTGGTGAATGGCTTGAAGCTTCCCAGTTTATTGATATCTGCGATCGTATTTGGTATAAAAGCCCTGAACTTACTTCTCTTAGAGATGAGATTGCAATTAATCTGGAAGAAAAGGTTTCTGAAGAAAGAGAAGGAAGATTTCCATCCCGAAGCTCAGTGAACAGAGATCGTCACAATATAGATTTAACTCCGCTGTCTGAAGATCAGCGGCCAGTCAGCGCCACTCAGGCAATTACCATGAGCAGGCGTGCGTTTAACGAACGGCGTTATTTTGACGCGCATTGGCTTGCAAACCTTGGTACGCGTCTTGCGATCAGGGGAAGTGTAGAAGAGTTTAATGCCGCTGCGCTTGCAAGCGAAGCGTGGAATATGATTGCATCTCTGTCTCCCAATCAGAGGGAAGAGCGCCAGTTTGAATTATTCAATCTAAAACTTTCCGGTTATAAAGCTATGGAATCCGGTGACTGGATACGCGCTTTTTATATTTTTCTGGAATTATTATCTTATACTCCGGATGATCCCGATGCAAAGAACTTTATTGCAGTAAGTGAGCAAAACGCAAAGGAAACAGCATTTTTTATTGACGAGATGGAATTGTCCATGGGAGAGATTCTAAACGGCGCGATATTTTCTCTGCCAAGCGGTGACGGCAGAGCAGTGCTGCGCTTTAACAGCCTGACAACATCTGCGGATATCGCTTACGGTTTCGGATTTGAGTATATGGAATTTGATTCGCGCATGAATATAAAAGCAAGTGTAACTTCCCGGTATTCAAAATTAATTCCGGTTACAATTGGCGCAAAACCCCAGGTGCTTGTTTTAACCCATGCGCTGGATCGTTCTGACAAGGATAATAATTACCAAAGTGAATGGCTTATTGGCAGACCTGCCACCGGCGGTATATTTTTGGATACAAGTTTTGATGACTTAATACTTATTTCCAATATTCGCCGCGGGCTTTCTAATCTAAGGATTAACGAACTTTATACTGCATCCAAAGAATTGGAGAGAGCTGGATACATTTACCAGATTTTCCAGGCAGAAATTTTAAATCGTATCGGCTCTGCTGCGTTCTTTCTTCCCATGGCGATTTTCGTAATCGTTATGGCCTGGCGTTACCGCGCAAAATCCAAACCGCGCTATCTTTTTGTTTTGCTGCTTCCTGTTTTACCAATTGTTTTTAATGGTTTGGTTTTCCTGTACCGTTCGGTGTTAAATACCCTGGGCATCTGGCTTATTCTTAGTATTGGTTTTTCAGCCGCTCTTGTTGTGTATATTGCCGCGCTTGCTGTTACATTGTTTGTATCATTAATAGTGCTGTCTGCTCAGCATAGTTAAATTATTTTTTCTATCCTGAGTAAGTTTTCTTTTATTTCCAGTCCGCCTGCATATCCGGTTAAACTTCCGTCATGGCCGATTACCCTGTGACATGGGACAATTATCGCTATTGGATTACGGTTATTTGCCATGCCCACGGCGCGGCTTGCCTTTTTATTGCCGGTTATTGCGGCGATTTCTCCGTAACTGCGGCTTTCGCCGTAAGGAATATCCTGAAGCGCTTTCCAGACTTTAACCTGAAAAGCAGTTCCCGTTAGTAAAAGCGGAAGATCAAAACGCTTTCGCTTCCCGTTAAAATATTCATCTAGCTGTTTTGCCGCTTTTTTTATAAGAGGGGTTTCGCCTTTAATAAAGCCGTCAGGCAGTTTATCTTTTTTAAACAGGACATTGGAAATGGCTCCTGATTTTTCTGCAATAAAAAGGTTACAGAATTTATAGTCATATTTAAAAAATTTATTCATTCTGTAAAGTGTAACACATTTTGCGGTTTTTGGTTATAGATTCAGATACTAATAACCATGGAGGTTTATGTGAAGAAAATATTTATTTTCCTGTTAGTTTCAATTTTGATAGCAGGTACAGTTTCTGCCCAGGCAATAAGAGAGCAGCAGGCTGATGAAAGCTCCAGAGCAAGGACTGAACAACGCCGTGAAGCTGCTCCTCAGGGAAGGAATAATCAACAGCGTAACGCCAATCCTCAGACAAGGAATAGCCGTGAAGGTGAAATCAATCTTGTAAAAGTGGAAGGAACCTTAAAGCTGGAAAGGGGACTTGTTGCTATTGAGAGCGGCAATTCAACTTACTTTGTTCCAATGTTAAACCGGTATATTGGTTTCATTGGGGGCTTAAAGGAAGGAGCAAGAGTTACTGTAGAAGGCCGTGGATTCAGGAATGCAATTCAGCCTACTAAAGTTACTATTGACGGTAAAACATACGATTTCTTTCCGCAAACATTTGGCTCTGCTCAGGGAAGACAGAGCTTCGAACCTCGCCGTGACAATACAAGGCCTGGACAAAATCGAAGCAGCCATAATCATGGCAGAAATTCCGGACAAAAGCATAAGCAAAGCCAAAACAGATGCCGTTGTTGCAGCAGGTAAAAGCCTGGTTTTAGGATTGCCTCGCCTGATCACTCTTGATCAGGCGGGGTATTTTTTTTGTCAGATTACTAAGCGCTAACCGTGATTTTTAAATTTTTCGTTGATCTCCAGAAAAACTTCTACAATTAATGGATCGAACTGTTCTCCGGCGCCGTCCATAATTATTTTAAACGCTTCCTCGGCAGTAAACGGTGTTTTATAAGGACGCTGAGAAACAAGAGCGTCAAAAACATCCAGGATTGCCATCATTCGTCCCTGAATCGGGATATCAGTTTTTCCAAGTCCTCGCGGATATCCCCTTCCATTCCAGAGCTCGTGGTGATTGCCTGCGAACAACTTTGCATAATGTAAAAAATCTTCGTTTTTGTCAGTTTTGGATAAAATCTTTTCTATAATGTGTTCACCCTTTATGGCATGTGTTTTTATTATGTCGAATTCTTCTTTTGATAATCTACCGGGTTTATTTAAGATAACATCAGGTACTGTGATTTTTCCTACATCATACAGGCAGGCAGAAGGTATAAGCAGCTCTAAGTCCAATTTATTAAGCTCATGCTTATATACCGCGCGTTCCAGCATTCCATCAATCAGTGTTTTTAAATGCGAAGTAACACGTTCAATGTGACCGCCCTTTCCCTCGTCGCGGTTTTCAATCACATCTGCCAAAACAGCCATTGTTCCGTAGATTAATTCTTTGTCCTTTTCCATTTCTGCACTCCATCTTATTGGTAATATAAGCATTATAGCATAAATTCATCAATTCTGTATTAAAAAACCCCAAAATCTTTTTTAAGATTATTTTTACAAATAATTGTAAAAACCCCACTTTTCTGCTATAATTGTGATATTATATGACAATCAAGAGGGAACTTCTTGACAAACAGAGGTGTTTTTTAGAATGAAGACGATTTTCGCTGTAGATGACAATCATGTTAATCTTTTAGCCGCAGAAGAAGCGCTGTCAGCTCATTATAACGTTTTTACTCTGTCATCAGGTTCCCTTATGTTTGAGCTCTTAAATGATGTTATACCTGATTTAATATTACTGGATATTTTAATGCCGGAAATTAGCGGATTTGAGGCGCTTCAGCGTCTTAAGGCTGATAAGCGTTACTCCGGAATTCCTGTAATGTTTTTAACCAGCAAAAACGATGCTGCTACAGAAGCGCTTGGGTTTGAAATGGGTGTGGTAGATTTTATCCCTAAACCATTTTCTACGCCGGTTCTTCTTAATCGTATAAAAACGCAATTGGAAATTGAAGATGTAATTCAGGAACGGACTTCTATGCTGCACCACCGAACGGAGAGGCTTATAAGATTGCAAGATAGCATGACATCTGTTCTTGCCAATATGGTGGAAAATCGTGATAAACTGACGGGCAAACATATTGAACGTACGACGAAATATATAAAAATATTATTAAACACAATGCTTGACAGCAGTGTTTATTCTAACGAGATAAATGAATGGGACTTTGAGCTGGTTGCTTCTTCGGCGCGGCTGCATGATATTGGTAAAGTTGTTATTACTGATTTAATCTTAAATAAACCGGGAAGTCTGACTACAGACGAATATACCGAAATGAAAACACATGCCTCTGAAGGCGAAAAAATAATTGACTGCATCATTGCAGAATCGGGCGACGGATCGTTTTTGAATAATGCCAAATTATTTGCAGGCAGTCATCATGAGCGCTGGGATGGCACCGGTTATCCCCGTAAATTGAAAGGTGTGAATATTCCGTTACAAGGGCGTATTATGGCAATTGCCGATGTATATGATGCGCTTGTATCGGAACGGTCGTATAAAAAAGCATTTCCGCATGACGAAGCGGTCAGAATTATCAGGGAATCAGGCGGTACGCATTTTGATCCTGAACTAACAAAGATGTTTCTTATGTGTAAAGATGAATTTGTTAAAGTGGTTCAGAATGAATTCGTTTGACATTACCACTATGATCATGGTTATTTTTAGTATACTTCTTTTTTTGCTTTTAATAATGCTTTTTATTCTTTTAAAAAGAAATAACGAAACACGAAAATTATTTATAAAAGAAATGGAAGATATTAAATACCGCGAAAAAATGATGGAAAGCGCCCTGGATGAAACATACAAGGCGACTATATTAAAAGACAATGCGCTTACCGCTATGGAAAATATTTTAAACAGTATTGAAGCAGGTATTTATGTTACTGTTCCGAAGACAGGGGAATTACTGTTTGTTAATACTTTTTTAAAAAAGGCTTTTAATATAAAAGATGATATTACAGGAAATTTTTGTTATAATATTTTCAGGAAAGGACGTAATGGAAAGTGCGATTTTTGCGCATGTCATCAGCTTGATAATGAACCGGACAAATTGGTAACATGGGAAGAACATTCAAAAAGCGGGAAAGTAATTCTTCATTCAGATTGTTATATTAACTGGTATGATGGAAGAAAAGTTCATTTGCAGCATGGTATTGATATTACAGAATTGGTTGCCGCAAAAAAACTTGCTGAACAGAGTAACCGGTCAAAAAGTATTTTTCTTGCCCAGATGAGTCACGAAATAAGAACCCCGATAAATGCGATACTTGGTATTTCAGAAATAAATCTGCAGGACAGAAAACCTCTTGCCGATGCAAAAGAAGGTTTTAGCAAAATATATGAGTCGGGCAGTTTATTGTTAAAAATTATTAATGACGTTCTGGATTTTTCAAAAATAGAAGCCGGTAAATTGGAGATTATTCCCAAGAAATATGATATTCCGGTTTTTGTCAGCGATACTGCGCAGATAAACCGTATTCGTTATGAAAACAAGCCAATTAATTTTACGCTGCTGTTAGACGAAAACACACCTTTGGAAGTAATTGGAGACGAGCTTCGAATCAGGCAAATACTTAATAACTTGCTTTCCAATGCCTATAAATATACCGAATCTGGCACAGTAGGGCTTTCGATTTCTTCCGAGCCGGGACATGATAGTGATACTGTAGTTTTGATTTTTAAAATTAGCGATACAGGACAGGGAATGAATAAAGAGCAGCAGGAAAAGCTCTTTCATGAATACGAACGCTTTAATATGGAAACAAATTATAGCATTTCTGGCACAGGTCTTGGCATGAGTATCACAAAACGTTTACTTGAATTAATGAACGGAGATATATCTGTAGAAAGCGAAGCCGGGAAAGGATCGGTGTTTACAGTACGTGTTCCGCAGAAAAAATTCAATTCGCTTGTATGCGGAACAGAGATTGCGAGTAACTTGCAGGATTTTAGTTTTCAAAGTACAACGCTTGTAAAAAATGAACAAATAATTTATGAATATATGCCTCACAAAAGAGTTCTTGTAGTAGATGATGTTGAATCTAACCTGTATGTTGTTAAAGGACTTTTGTCTCCTTACGGGCTTCATATCGAGACTGCAATGAACGGGATTGAAGCAATCGAAAAAATTAAAAACTACGGCGATTTTGACGTTATATTCATGGATCATATGATGCCAAAAATGGACGGCTTTGAGGCTACTAAAATTATACGCGAAATGGGGTATACGCGTCCTATTGTTGCTCTTACAGCGAACGTTGTAAGCGGACAAGAAGAAAGATTTTTATTAAATGGTTTTGACGGTTTTATTGCCAAGCCAATCGACTCGCGCGAACTGGATCTTCTGTTAACGCATTTTATACAAGATCAGGGATCGCTATCTTCTTTACAGCCGCTTGAAAACGAAGAACCAGAGCAACCGCTGCCTCAAATTAGCCAGCCGCAGCCAGAAAAAAAACCGACTGAAATTTACAAGTTTTTTGTAATGGATGCAGAAAATGCTGTTAAAGAACTTGGAATATTGAATAAAAAACTGCAGGAATCTATAGATCTTGACGATGAAGAAAAAAGTACATACGTCATTACTGTACATGGAATAAAAAGCGCATTGGCAAATGTTGGCGAAAAAACGCTGTCTGATACTGCATATAAACTGGAAATGGCAGGTAAAGAACAAAACCTGACTTTAATTAAAGATGAGACATCTGCATTTATTGATGCGCTTAAATTATTAATTAAAAAATTCAAACCGGAAGAAACAGATAGTGTTGTTGAGTTTTTGCAGGAAGATAAAGTTTTTCTGCATGAAAAATTGCAGGATATAATTAAAGAAAGTGAATATTTTAATATAAAAGCCGTTAAAACAGCGCTGATAGGAATAAATCAAAAAAAATGGCCGCGTGAATTAAATGATATGATAAAAGAAATATCCCTGTTTCTGCTGCGCGGAGATTTTAAAAAAGTTATTTCTGTTGCGGAAGAAGCTTTGCTGTACAAACAATAAGACATTAAATTAATATTTGCAGTTTACAGGTAAAATGAAAAGCCGCGCCTTTGTTCGGTTCAGATTCAACCCATATTTTTCCGCCCATCATCTCGATGATTCGTTTGGATAAAGAAAGACCTATTCCAATGCCGCCGTGTTCTCTGGTTAGGCTGCCGTCAACCTGCTCAAATATTTTAAAGAGCTTATCTTGCTGTCCCTTGGCAATTCCTATGCCGTTATCGGTGACTGTTATTTGCAGTGTAATTAAATTGTCATCACTGTTTATTACTCGGGCTTCCAGGGATATTTCGCCCTTTTCCGGCGTAAATTTGATTGCATTTGCCAGTAAATTGGCAATTACCTGTTTAAGGCGCTTTTCATCTCCTTTTAACGAATCAGGGATTGTCGGATCAACTCTTGAATTTACTACTTGCTGTTTTTCTGTGGCGTTATAACATGCAGTTTGCAATATTTCTTTAAACAATATATAAGGATTAAAAGCTAAAGTAGAAAGTTTCATGGCGCCATGTTCTATGCTTGATATATCAAGTATATCATCTATTAAGCGCAGTAAATTATGGGAAGATTTATCAATTTCATAAAAGCAGTTTTTTATATTTTCAGGAATACTATTCATATTAATGATTTGCAGCATGCCCATTATGGAGTTCATCGGAGTGCGCATTTCGTGGCTCATTCGCGAGAGAAATTCGCTCTTCGCGCGGCTTAAATGTTCTGCCTGCTCTTTAGCGGCAATTAGTTCTGCCTTAAGTTTTAATACGGCATTTAAATCGTGTTCAATTTCGTTGCGTTCAAAGACACCGGAAAAAATACTGGAAACCAGAACAGCCAGGTCTATATCGCTTTCACTCCATTCCAGCTCCTCATTCTCACTGGAAAAAACAAGAATCCCCCGCATTTCACCTTTAATAAAAATGGGTGTTGTAATGTAGTTATCAAAATGTTCCCTTTGCAGTTTTATTAAATTTTCTACAGCTGGATTTTTGGAATGAATACATATATTATCTGAACTGTTCGCCAGCAGATTTTTTAAGGTTAATAATATTGACTCATTTAGCTCGAACTTGTCTCCAATGCGCGTCTTTAGGTTTAATCCGGGTTTTATCCATTCGTTCTGACACACAAGGGTACTGCCGTTATCATCAAGAAAATAAAGCAGGACTGTCGCCGTATCCATGAATTCACCGATCATACGCAGCGTGTCTGTGTATAACACTTCAACACGGGAATCAGATAAAAAGTTATGTGATATTTTTGCCATTAAGGCTTGCTGCCGGATTCGTTCAATAAGTTTAATCTGATTCCGGACTTTTAATTTTACAATTGCATAATTAAACGGCTTTGGAATGTAATCCGCAGCGCCCAAAGATAATCCTGTTTCTTCGGCTTCGTTTTTATCAAGCCCTGTTATAAAAATTACCGGAATGTCGCGCGTTTTTTCGGACTTTTTAAGCGCTGTTATTACCGCGTACCCGTCCATTTCCGGCATTACAATATCAAGAAGGATAAGGTCCGGCATATCTTCTTCTGCTGTTTCAACAGCTTCCTTGCTGTTCTTAACTGCGTATACTTTATAATCTGTTTTTAGAATATCCGATAGTGTTATTATGTTTGCTTTTTCGTCATCTATTATGAGAATGCTGTATCTTTTCGGTTTATTCATGACCTGCTGCAATCTCCTTTTTTAGATTTTCAAGCGTCTCCAGTGCAAGTTTAAAATTATAATCTTCAATTTGACTAGCCAGTTGATTTGCTCCCGGTATAGAGTTGATATCATCCAACAAATTCAGGCATTCTGTGTCTTTGTTTTTTAATAAAGGTTCAAGTTTTTCATATATTTCTTTTATTTTTTTAGGACAGGTGATTTCATATTTACTTACTCCGGCTTGCTGTGCTGCCAATATTGGAGCAAGTTCTTCCAGAACTAATTTTAATTCAGTTTCCAGATCATTTATCATTTCCTTAGAAAGCCGGTTTTTTCCTTCCGAGAGATATGCTTCGGCTGTTGCAGCAATCATTTGCAGGCGTTTTTTTCCTATTTGGCCTGAATTGCTTTTTAACGTATGTGTCAGCCTGTGCGCCAGTTTTATATCGTCTGCTTCAATGGCTTTTGTTATATCTGCAAATTTATTTTGGTTTTCCTTAACAAAATTAACCATAAGTTTTTGCAAAGTTTTCTCTTCTTCTGCAGATTGACGGTTTTTATCTACTGTAGTTTGTCCCTCGACATTTAAAAACTTTGCAAGACATCTCCATAATTCCTGTGATGTGAATGGTTTGCCCAAACAATCAGACATGCCGCAAATTCTGTAAAGTTTAATATCGTTGGACATTACATTTGCAGTTAAAGCAACTATTGGAGTTTTTACTTTCATCCTTGTAATCTGAGAAGCGGCATCCAGTCCGTCCATTACCGGCATATGTATATCCATAAAAATTAAATCAAACGGCTTTTCGCCTCTTTCCAGGCGTTTAGCGACAATATCAACGCCTTCCTGGCCGTTATGCGCCGCGAAAGTTTTTAAACCCACTCTGGCAAGATGATCGTTAATCACCTGTTGATTTAAACTGTTGTCTTCGCATACAAGGATTTCGCCTTTAAAGTTTGGCTTTTCATAAACGTCAACCAAATATTTAGGAGGCGGAATAAAAACAGAATCATCGACCAATTCAAAAGTAATGCTAAAATTAAATTTGCTGCCGACTCCTATTGTGCTTTCTACATGTAATGTTCCGCCCATAAGTTCAATAATATTTTTTGTTATTGATAACCCTAACCCGGTACCGCCGAATCTGCGCGTAACACTATCATCTCCCTGCACAAATGGTTCAAATATTCTTGCGATCTGTTCAGGAGTCATTCCTATGCCGCTGTCTTTTATTTCAAAATTAATTGTAGTACTGGTTTCGGTTCTGCCTTCCACAACCGCCAGCAGTTTGACTGTACCAACATTTGTAAACTTTATGGCGTTGGAAAGAAGATTTGTAATAACCTGCCGCAGCCTTACAGGATCGCCATGCATTTTTTTCCCGATAGACGGCTCGGCGTAGCAGTATAATAAAATACCTTTTTCTTTTGCCTTTGGAATAACTTCGGATTGACAATGCGAAAAAATATCAGATAAATCAAAGGGAATATTCTCCAGTACAATTTTTCCCGATTCAATCTTTGAAATATCAAGAATATCGTTAATAATTTTTAAAAGCCATTCTGCGCTGTCTTGTATATTGCCAAGGTATTCTCTGGTTTTTTGGGGAATATCATCGTACTGCGCAAGCTCAGAAAACCCGATAATGCTGTTCATAGGAGTTCTTATCTCGTGGCTCATGTTCGCCAAAAAAATACTTTTTGTTGCATTTGCATTGCGGGCTTCTGTAACTGCAGTCTCCAGTTTAACATTTGCTTTTTCTATTTCTTTCATAGTTCGCTTATACCAGCGATCGATTGATCCGGAAATAAAACTTGCAAGTATAATACAAGTTATAAGAACAGCCAGAGTTATTAATAAACCGCTCATAATAAAAACAAAAATTTTATTTTTATCTTCTTCAGTATAATATCCAACGAACAGCATGCCGATAATTTCATCATCCACACCGTATAACGGGGCATATCTGGTAAACAATTCCCTGCCGAAAATTTCCAATTCGCCGATATAAGATTCCCCCGCAAGAACTCTTTCGCTTATAATTTCCGGCGCTTTTGTTCCCAGAACATACGAACCGTCTTCGTGCAGGATAGTAGATGAAACACGTTCATCGTTCAGAAAAACCGTTACTTCGCACCCTGTTAGAGCTTTTATCTCGTAAGCAAACTGCTGATTATTCAGCCTGAACCCCAAAGATACAGCGCCTATAATATTCGAATTATCGTCGTATATCGGCGCGCCTGCATATGCGCCAAGACGTATAGTTACACCCTGCGCAACATATGATTCAATTTTGCCGTTTAAAGCCTGTTTTACATGAGGCATATGAGCAAGACTATCGTTGTATATCTCCGGTTCATGGGTTCTTGTTAAAACAATACCGTTTCGATCAAGTATCGTGCAATAGTCTACACGGGACATTGTTTGCAGAGCGTTTGAAATATCAATGATTTTTTCCCTGTCTTTTCTTACAAGCGCGTCCATCAAATCGTGATTGCCAGCCATACCCATAGCAGCAATACGCGCATTTTCTTTCATGTTTTCGATTTCATGTTCCGCTACCATTTGAGCAACATTATTTTTTTCGTGCATAGAGGTATTTAGTTCTCTGTTATAGAGAAAAATTGAGGTAATAAAAACTGAGACGCAGCCCACGATTACCAGTGTGACCATGGGAATAAAGATCTTTTTTCTAAAATCCAACTTTTTTCTCCATTATTATTACATTATATAAGAAAAAGTGTTATTATTAAAGCCTTGGAGATACTATTTGAAACACTTTATTATACGCCTTTTTAGCATGATATTAGGACTCTTTTTTTATGCATTAGGAATAGTTCTAACGATAAAAGCGAATATTGGATATGCTCCGTGGGATGTTTTCCATGTAGGGCTTACATATAAAACCGGATTAAGTTTAGGAATCGTTTCTATAATAGTTGGGCTAATACTGGTTGTAATCGTTACCCTTTTAAAGGAAAAATTCGGCCTTGGAACAATTTTTAACACAATCTTAATAGGACTATTTGTAGATCTTCTTTTTCATATTGATATTACACCGGCAGTAGAAAACTACATCATCGGAATCGTTTTGTTAATCTCGGGACTATTTATAATTGCCATAGGGTCATATTTTTATATCAAATCCGGCTTTGGTGTAGGTCCAAGAGACAATTTGATGGTTGTGCTTGCCAAGAGAACAAGACTGCCCGTAGGACTTTGCCGCAGCATAATTGAATTGATAGTAACAGTCAGCGGCTGGTTCCTTGGCGGCATGGTAGGACTTGGAACCGTAATATCGGTAATAGCAATAGGATTTTGCGTGCAAATTATTTTTAGATTGTTCAAGTTTGATGTTACACAGGTAAACCACGAAACACTTACTGATACATGGTTTAGCCTGTTCCCGCGAAGACAAGAGAATCCATCGCCGCCAACTGAGCAATAACCCTCTTGCCAAATTAACAAATATATAGTATACATATATATAGTTTATATTGGAGGAAAAAATGGAAAAATTAATTGCTTACTGCGGATTAGACTGCGCCCAGTGCGGAGCGTACTTAGCCCACAAAAACGACGACCAGGCACTACGCGAAAAAACCGCTGCCGAATGGACAGTCGCACACAACTTTAATTTCACACCCGAGATGATCAACTGCACCGGCTGCAAA
>WQXC01000029.1 GCA_009785045.1 Treponema sp.
ACAAATGGCGAAGGATAAATTTAATAGAACGAAACCACACATGAATGTTGGAACGATTGGTCACGTAGATCACGGTAAGACCACTCTTTCTGCGGCTATTACCCAGCACTGCGCCAGGAAATTCGGCGACAAGGTAATGAGTTATGATCAAATTGACAATGCTCCGGAAGAAAAAGCACGCGGTATTACAATTAATACCCGTCACCTTGAGTATCAGTCAGACAAGCGCCATTATGCGCACATCGACTGTCCGGGACACGCCGACTATATCAAGAACATGATAACAGGCGCTGCTCAGATGGACGGCGCGATTCTTGTAGTATCAGCGCCAGACTCAGTTATGCCCCAGACCCGCGAGCACATTATTCTCGCACGTCAGGTAGGCGTTCCTCACATGATCGTATTCTTAAACAAAATCGATCTTCTTGATGATCCCGACCTCGTTGAGCTCGTTGAAGATGAAGTAAAAGACGTTCTTACTGCCAACGGTTTCCCTGGCGACAAGACTCCGATTATTAAAGGTTCCGGATTTAAAGCAATGTCTGAACCGGATAATGCCGAAGCAACAAAATGTATCGATGAGCTTTTGGCTGCAATGGATACTTACTTCCCTGATCCGGAACGTGATCAGGATAAACCGTTTATTATGCCGATAGAAGACGTATTTACAATTCAGGGACGCGGCACAGTCGTAACCGGAAAAGTAGAACGCGGTATTCTTAAGCTTAACGACGAAGTAGAAATTATTGGTATTAAACCAACAAAGAAAACTGTTATTACCGGTATCGAAATGTTTAACAAGTTACTTGACGATGCTCAGGCAGGTGATAATGTTGGTACACTTCTTCGCGGTGTAGATAAAAAAGAAGTTGAACGCGGTCAGGTTCTTGCCAAACCCGGTTCAATTAAACCTTATAGCAAATTCAAAGGTCAGATTTATTGTCTGTCCAAAGAAGAAGGCGGACGCCACAGTCCGTTCTTTACCGGTTACAGACCTCAGTTCTATTTCCGCACCACAGATATTACCGGTACTGTAAAACTTCCAGAAGGCAAGGAAATGGTCATGCCCGGCGATAACTCAGAAGTTATCGGCGAACTGATTTATCCTATCGCCATGGAAAAAGGACTTCGCTTTGCTATCCGCGAGGGCGGCAAAACAGTTGCCTCTGGTCAGGTTACAGAGATTATCGAATAAGGTTAAAATCCAGCGTCTATTAGTTTAGGCGCTGGGTAAACTTTGGAGGAATGATGGCTAAGGAAGGAATACGCGTAAGGCTGCGCGGTTTTGATGTCGAATTAATTGATCAGAGCGCGAAATCTATCGCTGCGGCAGTAAGAAAAGCCGGAGCGAAAGTTACAGGGCCTATCCCGCTGCCGACCAGAATTAATAAGGTGACCGTTCTGCGTTCACCGCATGTGAATAAGAAAGCCCGCGAACAATTTGAAATGCGGACTCATAAAAGGTTGATCGATATTGTTAATCCCTCTGCGGAAGTAATGGACTCGTTAATGAAGCTTGAATTGCCCGCTGGTGTAGATGTAGAGATCAAACAGTAACAGAAACTTAGTTTCTGATTAATAGCCGTAGACGGTCCGACCACTAAATTAGTAGTTTGTAGCTAATAATTTGGTTGTCAGTAACTACTAATTTAGTGGTCGGATAGCGTACGGGATGGAGCAAAACAATGTTAGGGCTATATGCCAGAAAGGTTGGAATGACCCAGGTCTTTGACGAAGCGGGTAACCTGCTGCCGGTATCGGTATTGCGGATTGATCCGAATGTAGTCATTGGCACAAAAACAAAAGAAGCGGACGGTTACGCCGCTGTTGTTGTCGGTATAGACGACGCAAAGAAAAATCGCGTAACAAAAGCCCGCGCCGGACAATTTCCGGAGAATATTCCGCCTAAGAAAAAGATTTGCGAATTACGCGATTTTGAAAAAGAAGTAAACGTGGGAGATTCCCTTGGTCTTGAAGTGCTTGAAGGCATCAGATATGTCGATGTAAGCGGAGTGAGTAAAGGTAAAGGGTTCCAGGGTGTCGTAAGACGCTGGGGATTCGGAGGCGGCCGTAAAACTCACGGTTCAAAGTTTCACCGCGAACCGGGTTCCACAGGTCAGAATACCTATCCGCACAGAACTTTCAAAAATAGAAAATTACCCGGAAGAATGGGACGCGAGAACGTAACCGTTTTAAGCCTTAGGGTTGTAAAAACTGACCCCGAGAAAAAACTTATTATGGTTCGCGGTGCAGTTCCCGGTATTAACAAGGGTCTTGTGTTTGTCCGCGCCGCGGTCAAGAAGGGACGGTAAACATGAACTGTAAAGTGTATTCAAAAGAAGGCAAAGAACTGCGTACCATTGTTCTTGATGATAATGTTTTTGGATTGCCTGTAAACGAAGATTTAATCTGGTATGCGATTAATAATGAACTTGCAAACAGGCGGCAGGGCAATGCCTGCACAAAGGGAAGAGCCGAAGTTCATGGCTCGAACGCTAGGCCTTTTAAACAAAAAGGAACAGGCCGTGCCCGTCAGGGTGATAAAAAATCACCTATTACAGTCGGCGGCGGAACAATATTTGGCCCCAAGCCAAGAGATTTTTCCTATTCAATGCCGAAAAAAGCAAAGAGACAGGCGCTTAAAACAATTCTTAGTTTAAAAGCGCAAAGCGATACATTAAAAATAATCGAAGACTTTTCTATAGAATCCGGCAAAACAAAAGACCTTGCAAAATTGCTTGATAATTTTGAACCGGGGCTGCGCACAGTACTCATTCTTAAAGACGATGATCCCAAAATTAAACGCGCTGCTGCGAATATTCCCTGGGTTAAATATCTTTCCTATAACCGTCTGGAAGCGCATGAATTGTTTTATGGCCGCCAGGTGATTATGCTGGAAACTGCCGCAAAAAATCTTAATGATTTTTACGGGGCAGAAAAGGATGAACAGGAGGCAGTTAAATGATGCAATACGAAGATATTTTAATTGAACCTGTGCTCAGCGAAAAAGCAAACCAGTTACGCGAAGAGGGAAAATATGTTTTTAAAGTAGCTACTTCGGCTACAAAAACCCAAATCAAGGAAGCTGTAAGCAAATTATTTAATGTGCATCCCATTTCCTGTACAACAATGATTGTAGGCGGCAAGCCAAAAAGGCTGCGCTACAGGAAAGGATACACTTCCACCTGGAAGAAGGCAATTGTGCGGCTTCCCAAAGATGAGAAGATTGCAATCTTCGAGGGCGTGTAAGGTAGAAAATTATGGCTATTAAAACATATAAACCAATAACACCGGGAATGCGGCAATATACAAGTTTAGATTATTCTGAACTTACCAAAGATGCAAAACCGGAAAAATCCCTTACAAGGGGAAAGAAGACCGGATCCGGACGTGATGCAAACGGACGTATCAGTGTGCGTCACAAGGGCGGCGGACATAAACGCAAATACCGTGATATCGATTTTAAACGTGATAAAATCGGCATTCCCGGCAAAGTTGCTTCTTTAGAGTACGATCCCAACCGCAGTGCGAATATCGCTCTTATTTATTACAAAGACGGCGAGAAACGTTACATTGTTGCTCCAAAAGAACTTAAAGTAGGCACAGCGGTTTTAAGCGGTCCCAATGCTCCAATCGAGCCGGGTAACGCGCTCCCGCTGGAAAATATTCCATTAGGCTTTACTGTTTACAATATTGAATTAACTCTCGGAAAGGGCGGTCAATTGGTTCGTTCTGCCGGAGTTGGAGCATTGATTGCTGCAAAAGAGGGCGATTATGTAACAGTTAAATTACCTTCGGGCGAAATGCGCATGGTGTTTAAAAAATGTTATGCGACTATTGGCAGTGTCGGTAATGAAGATCATATGAATACAAATATGGGTAAAGCAGGCCGCAAGCGCTGGAAGGGAATTCGCCCGGCAGTGCGCGGAATGTCAATGAACCCGGTAGATCATCCCCATGGCGGCGGAGAAGGAAGGAACAAAGGTATTCACCCTGTTACTCCCTGGGGTCAGCCATGTAAGGGATATAAGACCCGCAAAAAGCATAAGCCGTCTTCACGGTTTATTGTCAGCCGCGGCAAAAAGAAGTAGGAAGGGAGTATGTCAAGATCCGTAAAGAAGGGCCCTTTTATAGAAAAGAGTCTGTATAAAAAGGTGCTGGAATTGAGCAAATCGGGAGAAAGGAAAATGATTAAAACCTATTCCCGCTGTTCAACAATTATTCCCGAAATGGTAGGCGGAACAATTTCCGTATATAACGGCAAAACATGGGTACCTGTGTATATCACAGAAAACCTTGTTGGTCATAAACTTGGCGAGTTCGCTCCCACGCGTATTTTCCGCGGGCATTCGGGCTCTGACAAGAAAGCTGCGGCAAAATAGGCGGGATTATGAAAGATACGAAAACTGGTTATAAAGCAATTAGTAAATTCCTTATCGGTTCGCCTTACAAGATCAGGCCTGTTGCGGATCTTGTGCGCCGCAGAACGTATCCGGAAGCAATTTCCATTTTGGAAAATATGCCTCACAAAGGAGCAAAACTTATCCGCAAGACGGTTAAGTCCGCTGCGAGTAACGCGCTTTCAGATAACAAAAAACTTGACGAAGATATGCTTTATGTTAAGGAGATTTATATTGACGAAGGACCGCGTCTTAAAAGAATCTGGTTCCGCGGCAGGGGACGCGCGGATATGCAGTTAAAAAGAATGTGCCACATTACAGTAGTAGTTGATGAATCAGCAATTACAGAAAAAAGTAATGCAGCATCTAAAAACAGTAAACCTTCAAAAAAGGCGGCTAAATAATGGGACAAAAAGTTAACCCTACAGGGCTTAGAATAGGTATTAATAAAACTTGGGGCTCCCGCTGGTATGTTGATCCTAAAGAGTATGTCGATGCCCTGCACGAAGATTTGTATCTGCGAAAGCTCATCATGGATATGCCCGAAACAAAGGGCGCTGATATTGCAGAGCTGGAAATTATTCGTCATCCGCAAAGAATTACAATTACTATTCATACAGCCCGCCAAGGTGTAATCATCGGTGTTAAAGGCGCAAATATCGAAAAAATCGGCAATGATTTACAGAAAAAAGTAAATAAAAAAGTACAGATTAAAATTAAAGAAGTACGTAATGCCGATAACAATGCGCAGATTGTTGCGCAGAATATTGCCCGTCAGCTGCTTGCGCGTTCGTCTTTCAGGCGCACAATGAAACAGGCAATTACAAATGCAATTAAAAAAGGCAATGCTCAGGGCGTTAAGGTAAGGTTATCGGGACGGCTTGGCGGCGCAGAAATGTCACGCACAGAAGAAGCCAAGGAAGGCCGTATACCTCTTCATACACTGCGGGCAGATATTGATTACGGTTTTGCCGAAGCTCATACACCCTTTGGTTCTATCGGCGTAAAGGTTTGGGTTTACAACGGCATGAAGTATGGCAAAGAACAGAAGGAAGACGCAGGCGCTCTTGTCCGCAAAAGACGGGACAGGGCTCCTGCCAGGAGTTAGTATATGCAGAGTCCAAAACGTGTAAAGCGCCGCAAGGTGCAGAGGGGCAATATGCCCGGAAACGCCACAAGGTGTAACACTGTTGTGTTTGGCGATTATGCTCTTGTTGCTTTGGACAGGATGTGGATCACAAACAGACAGACAGAAGCAGCTCGTGTTGCGATTAACCGTCATGTAAAACGCGGCGGCAAGATGTGGATACGCATTTTCTGCGATAAACCATTTTCCAAGAAACCGGCGGAAACCCGCATGGGTAAAGGAAAAGGCGCTCCGGAATACTGGGTAGCAGTAGTAAAACCCGGAACCGTTATGTTTGAGCTCGGCGGCGGTATAACCCGTTCCCTTGCAGAAGAAGCAATGGCTTTGGCAGGATCAAAACTGCCGATTAAAACTAAATTTGTTGCCCGTTCAGAAATGGAACTTGGGGCTTAGGAGGCAAGGGTGAAGCATTCATTTAAGAATTTATCATATCCCGAGCTTAAGGCCAAACGGGAAGAGCTTAAAAAGAAATACATGGAATTCCGTTTTAGAATCGTTATCGGCCATGTAGATAATCCTCTGCAAAGACGAACACTGCGCAGGCAAATTGCCAGGCTTAATACCCTGATTCACGCGCACGATAGAGCAGAGCAGAAAGCAGCCCGAAAAGTGGCGGAGGTTTAATAGATGGCAGTTCAAACTCAGGCAGCCGAAAGCGGAAAAAAAGAATTCATCGGAACAGTAAAGAGTGATAAGATGGAAAAGACTATTGTTGTTTCAATCGAGACTTTGGCGCTCCATCCTCTTTATAAAAAATATGTTAAACGGTCAAAAAAAGTTAAAGCTCATGACGAAAAGAACCAAGCAAAGATGGGCGACCGTGTCCGTGTAATTGAATGCAGGCCAATCAGCAAAGAAAAATGCTGGAAGCTTGTGGAAATTATTGAAAGAGCCAAGTAAGGGGAGATAGAAAATGATTCAAGTGGAAAGCTTCCTGAATGTGGCAGATAATTCAGGCGCCAAACTGGTTCAGTGCATTAAAGTTCTGGGCGGCAGTAAACGAAGGTATGCCGGAATTGGCGACATTGTTGTAGTGGCAGTTAAAGAAGCGCTGCCTACATCAACTATTAAAAAGGGCGCTGTTGAAAAAGCAGTTGTGGTGCGTGTGCATAAAGAATACCGCCGCCCGGACGGAACATATATCAGGTTTGATGATAACGCCTGTGTCATTATCGACGCTGCGTTAAATCCAAAGGGAAAACGTATCTTTGGGCCTGTGGCGCGGGAATTAAGGGAAAGAAGCGAATTTATGAAGATCGTTTCTCTTGCCCCAGAGGTTTTATAGGAGACTACCATGGCTGAAGCAGTGCATAAATTTAAGCTTAAAAAAGAAGATACTGTCGAAGTAATCGCAGGAAAAGACAAGGGAAAACGCGGCAGGATTTTAAAGATCCAGCGTGACAATGACCGGGTTGTTGTTGAAGGCGTAAATATTGTCAAGAAAGCGAAGAAAAAAAGAAAACAGCAGGATCGCGGCGGAATTGTCGAGATTGAAGCTGCTCTTCATTCTTCCAACCTGATGATTATCTGCAAGAAATGCGGACCAACTCGTATTGGATATAAATTCGACGGAGATAAAAAAGTAAGATTTTGCAAAAAATGCGGGGAGGTATTGTAATGAGTAAGAATTATATACCCCGGCTTAAAACGATTTATAAAGAGCAGATTGCACCGGAAATGCTTAAGGAATTTAGCTATAAATCCGCTATGCAGATACCCAGGCTCGAGAAGATTATTGTAAGCATGGGTGTGGGCGAAGCTATACAGAATAAAAAACTTCTGGATGCTGCTGTTGATACATTAACTCAGATTACAGGTCAGAAAGCTGTAAAAACAAAAGCAAAAAAGAGTATTGCGAATTTTAAAATCAGGGCTGGTCAGGAAATCGGCGCAAAAGTAACTTTACGCGGAAAAATGATGTATGAGTTTTTTGACAGGCTTGTAAATGTAGCTCTTCCCCGTGTTAAGGACTTTCATGGTATTAATCAGAATGCATTTGACGGTCATGGAAATTATTCATTGGGGATTCAGGAGCAAATTATTTTCCCGGAAATTGATTTTGATAAAATTGAAAAAGTAGCCGGGTTGAATATTGTAATTGTAACATCGGCAAAAACCGATGCAGAAGCGAAAGCATTCCTTGCAAAATTTGGAATGCCTTTCAGGAAATAGGGGGAAGCGGTAAGAATGGCAAGAAAAGCGATGATAGTTAAAGCGCAGCGGACACCCAAGTATAAAACACGGAAAGTTAACCGCTGCAGGATCTGTGGAAGGCCAAGGGGCTTTTTACGGAAATATGAAATGTGCCGTCTTTGCTTCCGAAAGCTCGCAAGCGAAGGGCTTATTCCCGGCGTTACAAAATCTAGCTGGTAGGAGAACAGGATGAGCGTATCAGATCCAGTTGCGGACATGCTGACAAAAATTCGGAATGCCGGTATGGCAGGTCACGAAAAAGTAGATATTCCCACCTCCAGGCTTAAACTTGAGATAGTCAAGATATTGAAGACCGAAGGGTATATTAAGAATTTCAAAAAGGCAAATCAGGAAGGTTCAAATGTAATCCGGGTTTTCCTTAAGTATGATGACAATACCGCCCCAATTATTCACGGCATTGAAAAGGTATCAAAACCCGGAAGGCGTGTTTATATGGGATATAAAAATATGCCAAGGGTATTGAATGGCTACGGAACCCTGATCGTTTCTACGTCGCAGGGTGTAACAACAGGCAAAAAAGCTGCAGAGAAAAAAGTCGGCGGCGAAGTCATCTGCACCGTCTGGTAAGACGAGTTTGGTAGAAAATCGAGGGTTATATGTCGAGAATCGGAAAAATACCGGTTAAGGTTCCTGGCGGAGTTAAAGTTGCTTTTCTGAATGAAGAGATAACTGTGGAAGGTCCAAAAGGAAAACTTAAACAAAAGTACCATCCCATAATCACTTTCGAAGATAAGGGCGGAGAAATTGTTGTTGGCCGGAAAAATGAAGATAAGCAGACAAAGGCGTATCATGGTCTTTATCGCAATCTTCTTAATAACATGGTAACTGGTGTATCTGCCGGTTTTAGCAGATCGCTTATTATTAACGGTGTAGGTTATAAAGCCGAGGTACAAGGTAAACTTCTTTCGATGAGCCTTGGATACTCAAATGATATATTTGTCGCTGTTCCGGAAGGACTTTCTGTCGTTGTAGATCAGGGAGGCAAATTAACTATATCCGGAATCAGTAAACAAAGTGTTGGAGAATTTGCGGCTCAGATTCGCAAGTTAAGAGGACCTGAACCGTATAAAGGCAAAGGTATCCGTTATGATGATGAAATTATCAGGCGGAAAGTCGGTAAATCGGGCGTTAAGTAGGGTAGGTATATGTTACAGAAAATGCTGGAAAAAGACAGAAAGAGACTGCGAAGAAAAGTTCACATTCGCAAAAGAATTTTCGGTACCGCAGAACGTCCGCGGATGACCGTAACAAAAAGCAACCGCTGTCTTTCTGTTCAAATTATTGATGATAACAAGGGACATACTCTTGTATCTGCTTCATCTCTGGAAAAAGATATGAAGAATATTAAAGCAACTGTTGCCGGAGCTGCTCAGTTGGGAGAAATTATAGGCAAACGTCTGTTGGAAAGGAATATCAAAACTGTAGTTTTTGATCGCAACGGGTATTTGTATCATGGAATTGTTAAGGCTTTGGCCGATGGAACCCGGAAAGCGGGAATTAATTTCTAGCTACATTAAGTAGCAAGCTACCTTTGTAGGGGGAATAATGGCAAAATCGAAAGATATGATTGATGACAGAACAGAAGATACCGAAGATAAAGACGTTGAAATAGACGCTGATGTTGATGCGGTAGAAGTCTCGGCAGAAGATTCCCGCTCCAGCAGAGGCAGAGGGGGCCGTGGGCGCGGACGTGATCGTGATCGCGGTGATCGTGAACCGGTAGAAAAAGAATTTGTCGAAAAGCTTGTAAAGCTGAACAGGACTGCCAAGGTTGTAAAGGGCGGAAGGCGTTTTTCTTTCTCGGCTCTCACAGTAATTGGTGACCGTAAGGGAAAAGTAGGTTATGGTTTTGGAAAAGCAAACGATGTTTCCGAAGCTATCCGCAAAAGTATAGACAAGGCAAAACGCAGCATGATTCAGCTGCCTGTTAAAAACGGCACGATTCCTCATGAAGTAAAAGGATTTTTTAAGTCATCATATGTTTTATTAAAACCAGCCCGTTCCGGAACCGGTATTATTGCCGGTGGTCCTGTGCGCGCCATAATGGAAGCAGGCGGCGTTACCGATGTACTTTCCAAGTCTATCGGCTCGTCAAGTCAGTATAACGTGGTCAAGGCGACATTTGATTGTATTAGCAAGATGATGGATCCAAGGACAATATCAAGAAACAGGGGAAAATCCCTGAATGAGTTGTGGGGTTGATATGGCAAAAATAAAAGTTCGCCTTGAAAGAAGCACAATTGGCGCTCTTCCCCAGCATCGCGCTACAGTCCGTTCATTGGGGCTTCGCAAAATTGGTTCTACCAAAGTGCATGAAGCAAACCCGGCTATTATGGGAATGGTTAAAGCGGTTTCTCATTTAGTATCAACAGAGGAAAGTAAATAATGGCGCACGATTATAATTTGCGCGCTCCGGCTGGCGCAAACAAGAAAAAAAGAATTGTTGGACGCGGACAAGGTTCTGGCCGAGGTACTACAGCAGGTAAAGGCCACAAGGGACAGCAAGCCCGTTCCGGCGGCGGTAATCCGTATGTCGGTTTTGAAGGCGGTCAGATGCCTTTATACAGACGGCTTGCCCATAGAGGTTTCTCTAATCATCCTTTTAAACAGGAATGGCAGATTGTCAATCTTGGAGAAATCGAAAAGCGATACGAAGCGGGAGAATCGGTTGATTTGGCTTCTCTTCGCAAGAAAGGGCTGGTAAAAGGCTCACTGCCAATAAAAATTCTTGGCAATGGCGCTTATACAAAAAAACTTAGCTTTAAGATCGATGCGATTTCTGCTTCTGCCAAAGAGAAAGTTGAAAAAGCAGGCGGCAGCGTTACTGTTATTCCGGCTCCAGAAAAGGCTAGGCCAAAAAACAAGATGGGCAGTAAGAAAGCGGCTGCCAAAGCAGGCGGAAAATAATGGCTAATCCGATTATTGGAATGTTTAGAATAAAGGAACTGCGTGAGCGCATTCTCTTTACTTTCGGAATGCTTTTGGTATTCCGGATTGGCGCTGTGTTCCCGATTCCCGGAATCAATGTAAGGGAATTGTCCAGGTACTTTACCGATCAATCAAATACAGGTAATCCCATTGTTGATTATCTGGACTTCTTTGCCGGTGGCGCATTTTCCAACTTTTCAGTATTCATGCTTGGTATTATGCCGTACATTTCAATGTCAATTATTATGCAGCTCCTATTGATTGTTTTCCCGAGTCTAAAAAAGATATCACAGGAAGACGGCGGCCGGAAAAGAATCCAGAAATGGCAGCGTTACGGAACTGTTGTAGTCTGTCTTATTCAGTCTTATGCAGTTACCCAGTATGCGCAGGCTATTTCCCGCAGTGTAGACAACCTTCTCTTTATTGGAATGCTGCCTTTCACTTTAATTGCCATGTTAACTGTCACTACGGGAACAATGTTCCTTATGTGGATGGGGGAGCAGATCACAAAACGCGGTGTCGGTAACGGTATATCGCTGTTAATCTACGCCGGTATTGTTGCCCGTATGCCTCAGGCAATTTACGAATTATTTGGAATGATGAGAAGGGGAGATCTTAATCCTGTCTTTGTAATTATTGTTTTGGTTATGTTTGTTGCAGTAGTTTCTCTGGTTGTTTTTGAACAGCAAGGACAGCGAAAAATCCCGGTAAACTATGCAAAGCGCGTTGTGGGCAGAAAAATGTACGGTGCGCAAAATACATATATTCCATTTAAGATTAACCCGTCGGGAGTTATTCCTGTCATTTTTGCTTCGTCAATATTGATGTTCCCCCTGCAGATTGCACAAACAGTCGGCGGTAACGTAGCATGGCTTGCTACTGCAGCGCGGCTTTTGAATCCTCAGGGAACTCTTTACAATATATTGTATGTGCTTCTTATCGTATTCTTTGCCTATTTCTATACACAGGTTACTCTTAACCCAATCGAAATAGCAAAACAAATCCGGGAAAATGGCGGTTCCATTCCTGGAATCAGGACTGAGCGTATCGAAGAATATCTTACAAGGATTTTGAACCGCATCGTGCTTCCAGGTTCGTTGTATTTGGCCCTGATAGCGGTTATTCCAACCTTTATCCAATGGGCTTTTAAGTTTCCAACATCTGTTTCTTACCTTATGGGCGGTACATCACTTCTCATTATGGTAGGCGTTGGTCTTGATACTATGAGTCAGGTTGAAGGATTATTGAAAATGCACCACCACGAAGGTTTGGTCAAGCGCGGCAAGCTGCGCGGGCGGAATCTGTAGGTTGGCTGTTAGCAGCCTATAGTTGCAGGAATTAAGGATTTAGGAGATTATAAGGAATGAAAGTTAGAACCAGCGTGAAACCCATTTGCGACAAATGCAAAATTATTAAACGCAATGGGATTGTTCGCATTATATGCCAAAATCCCAAGCATAAGCAGAAACAAGGCTAGGAAGGAGTAATCATGGCGCGTCTTGTGGGAGTTGACCTCCCGAATAAACATGTGAATATCGCATTGACCTACATTTTTGGTATTGGAAGGTCAAGCGCAGATGAGATTGTCGCAAAGGCAAAACTCGATCCAACGCGGAAGATAAATGATTTATCACAGGAAGAACTTAACGAGCTTAGAAACATCATTGAAAGTGATTATAAGGTTGAAGGTCGCCTGCGTACAGAAGTTGCGCTGAACATCAAACGGCTGATGGATATTGGCTGTTACCGCGGCTTAAGACATCGTAAAGGGCTGCCGCTTCGCGGTCAGCGCACAAGGACAAATGCCCGTACTCGCAAAGGTAAAAAGAAAACCGTTGCCGGTAAGAAGAAATAGGGATTGGAGGAATAAGTGGCAACAGCTGCAAAGACTACAAAGAAGAAAAAAGAAAAAAAATCAGTATATGAGGGTAATGTCTATATTCAGGCAACCTTCAATAATACGATTGTTACAATTACCGATCTAATGGGAAATACTGTTTCCTGGGCAAGTTCAGGAATGCTGCAATTCAGGGGTGCAAAAAAATCTACTCCGTTTGCCGCGCAATCCGTAACCGAAACTGCCGCTGCAAAAGCGCTGCAGGCTGGTTTACGCGAAGTTCATGTTTTTATTAAGGGGCCGGGCATTGGCAGGGAATCGGCAATCCGGCAGCTTGGAGTAATGGGTATAAAGGTTAAGTCGATAAGCGATGTTACGCCCATTCCGCATAACGGCTGCAGGCCAAGAAAAACCCGCCGCATATAGCGGACTATATAGGAGAAACATATGGCTAGATACACCGGCCCTGTTTGCAGAATGTGCCGTGTAGAACAAAAGAAGTTAATGCTCAAAGGGAATCGCTGCAAGAGCGATAAATGCCCGATGAATAAAAAGAGGGCAGCTCCCGGAAAGGATCCCAAAGCCCGTCCTGGCAAAAGATCCGATTACGGCGTTCAGTTACGCGAAAAGCAAAAGCTTAAAAGAATTTACGGCATGATGGAAAGCCAGTTCAGGCTTTTCTTTGATCGCGCCCAGAGAATGCCCGGTATTACAGGTGAAAACCTTTTTGTATTGCTGGAAAGGCGTCTTGATAATATCGTTTACCGTTTGCGCTTTGCTTCGTCCAGAAGCCAGGCTCGTCAGCTTGTTTTACATGGTCATGTGCTTGTAAACGGCGAAAAAATCACAATTCCTTCCTATCTTGTAAAGGCAGAAAACGAAATAAGCATCGCAGAAGGAAGCAAAAACATGACCACTATAAAGGATGCATTAAGAGAATACGGCAAAGCGGGTGTTATGCCCTGGCTCAGCCTTGATCCTGATGCAATGAAAGGGAAGTTCCTTGCAGCTCCGCGCCGCAGCGATATTACTGATCTTGGTGATATTAAGGAACAGATGATTATCGAATTATATTCTAAGTAAGGAGTACTCATGGCCCGTAAAAACCTTATGCAAGGCTTTAAGCGTCCCAAAAGTTTTACATTTGAGCACGGTGAACTTAATCAAAATTATGGCAAGTTCATTGCCTCTCCGTTTGAACCGGGCTTTGGTACAACTGTTGGCAATACTTTACGCAGGGTTCTCCTTTCTTCGATTCGGGGTTATGCCATTACTGCGGTAAAGATTGAATCAATTGAAGCTAACGGAACCAATCATAATGTGTCCAGCGAATTTGAAACAATTCCCAATATTATCGAAGATACCCTGGAAGTTATTAATAACCTTAAACAGATTCGCCTTAAACTGCCTGCGGAAACAGAGCAGGATGTTCTGCTTTACGAATGGTCTGGTAAACAGGAAATAAAGAGCGACGACTTTGCCCGTCCGGGACAGGTTGAGGTTCTTTCTTCTGGCCAGCATATAATGACCTTAATGGATAATGCCAATATCCGCTTTGAGATCCAGATTGATCTTGGCCGCGGTTATGTGCCATCCGAAGTTAATGAACGCTATATCGAAGTTATTAATACCATTCCTGTAGACGCAATTTTCTCTCCGGTAAAAAAGGTAAAATTCAACGTTGAATCTACACGGGTTGGTCAGCGCAACGACTATGACAAACTTGTTCTTGAAATCTGGACAGACGGGACCATAAAGCCGGAAGACGCGCTTGCAGAAGCTGCAAAAATTGCAAAAGATCATTTTTCTGTTTTTATTAATTTTGACGAGAATAACATCGGCATTGAAGATGAGCTCGATGATGAAAACGATCATATAAGAAAAATACTCAGCATCCCGGTAGAGGAGCTTGAACTTTCGGTTCGTTCGTCAAATTGTTTGAAGAACGCAAATATCAAGACAATAGGTGAACTTACGCGCAAAACCGAAGACGATATTGCCAGAACACGTAATTTTGGCAAGAAGTCGCTTCAGGAAATCAAGGAAAAACTTAAAGAATGGAATTTAAGCCTTGGCATTACCGATTTGAATGTTCTTAAAAATGTGCGTATGGAAACTAAAGTAAAGGAAACAGAAGATGAAGCATAAAAGAGGATTTAATCCCCTGCAGAGAATGTCAGCGCATCGCAAGGCGCTGCGCCGTAACATGGTGACATCATTATTCAGGCAGGAAAGAATTCAGACAACAAAAGCGAAAGCGCTTGAAATTCGCAGAGCTGCGGAGAAAATGATTACCCGTGCCAAGCAGGATACTATCCATAACAGACGGGTTGTTTCCAGCCGTTTGTTTGATGAAGGTATTGTTGCCAAGCTTTTTACGGATATTGCTCCAAGAATGAAAGACCGCAATGGCGGTTATACTAGAATTATTAAACTGGGCGAACGCAAAGGCGACGCCGCAGAAATTGTTATTCTGGAACTGGTAGATTATAAACTTGATACCAGCGATAAAAAGAAAACAAAAAAGAATGAAGCCAAGGATGCCAAGGGCAGCCAGGATAAGGGGAAATAAATGTCTAAGCCACATAGAGGTCAAAGTATCAGAGAACTGTATGCCCGCGGCCGCGGCGATTGTCCGGTTTGTGAAAGAAGCAATGTAAAAGTGCTTTATGAACAGGAAGCCGGCGGGCAGAAATTTAAAATATGCAAAACTTGCAGAGCTGCAATTAAGAACGGTACAAAAAAACTGCCTGTTGTAGAAGCGCCCCCGGAAGAGCCAAAAGCCGCAGCGCCTAAGGCAGCAGCGCCTGAACCTGCAGCCGAACCTGTTGCAGAAGCGCCTGCAGCCGCAGCCGAAGAGACCGCAGAAACACCTGCAGCAGAAGCCGCAGAATAGTTTTGTTTAAATTGTAAACTTCTAAGCTGTCCGGATTACTGGACAGCTTTTTATTTGAAAAACGGATTTTGTGTTATTATTTGCGTTTTTAATCTGCCTGTAACAGCGTTAAAGAATTCATAAGAAAGACCAGCACCTTCATTTAATA
>WQXC01000030.1 GCA_009785045.1 Treponema sp.
ATCGTTTAAATGTTCGATTAAATGAGACGCATGAACTATATCAAAACTGCCTGCAGGAAAATTGTTTTCTTCCAGCGGAAGGCAACGTACATCCAGTTTGCGTTCGTCTCTGGCGTATCCTGCACACGGGGATATTTCCACGCCTGTTACGCGCCATCCGCGGTTTTTAAGATCGTTTAGAAGCGCGCCGGTAGCGCAGCCAATGTCAAGAACTGAAGGCGCTGCGGCGCGGTCTGCTGCGGCGCGGTCAAACAAGATTTTTTCCTGCCGGGAAAACTTTATATCTTTTAATGCAAGCTGCTGCAGGTTAAGAAAAGCGGCTTCGTTTTTAATTTCGTAAGATAAATAATCATTCCCGTATATGCTGCTGTAACGCGCTATTATTTCGTCTTTATCAGGCTGGGGATTTCTCTGCACTAAGCCGCAGCGTTTACAGCGGACAAAAGAAAACCCCTCGCATTCCAGCGCAGGTTTAAAAACAAAGCCGCCGCAGCAGACGCAGGGTACAGTTTCGCTTTTTCCGGCAGAAACCGGCATTGAATATGTTTTCACCTAATTTACAATTAAACGGCTGACAAAACTGCGGGAAACGCCGGTAATATCCTGCACGATAATTTCCAGGGTTATTTGTCCCCTGGTAAGAAAAACATCGGCAGCTTCAAACGAAGGAAAACCGGAGTATATCTGCCTTGCCGGAACAAGACCATTGCGGTAAACCATTAGTGTTCCGTCTCTTGCAGAAACAGCTTCAAAATTAAGGGAGCTAACCTCTGCGCCGTTAATGGAACAGACAATTCTATGCGGCGCATATTGCTGCGAAGTTAAACCGCCCTGTGTCAGCCGCGCTCCGCCTGCGGCATTTACAACCACAGTATAACGCCCCTGCGTTAAATTGCGCGACTGCATTGTTATTCCCTGGGCATTACGCAGATCTACAGATATAATCTGCGGAGCGCGTGTTTCCAGAACAGGAGTAATAAGCATTGCAGGATTAATCCAGCGCCTTTCGCGCCTGTCGAACAGCATAAAATAAAAACCGTTCTGCGCCGACCAGCCGGAAATTCCGGACGAAGCGATTAACTGCTGCTTTTCCACCTGCGTCTCCGCAAACGGCATATTACGATCGGCATAACGGCTGTAAATGCTTATTAAACCGTCACCGTGATCAACTGCTGTCCATGCGCCAAGCGGAGACGGAAGACGCGAGGCAGGATCGTTTTTACTGCGCGAAAAAATAACTTCGCCGCTTTCGGCGGCAAGCACATCTGTTCCGCCGCCGAAAACCATTCCAAGAACAGGCATACCCCTGTGATTTGAGCCGAAGTTGCGCACAAGGACGGCATTCTCTGTGGGCCAGTTCATTGCATACAGCGAACCGGAAACAAATAAGGTAAAAACGGCTATTGTTAGGTGCAATAAATACCTGTTCATTTTATTTTTCCTCCAAATCAAAGGAAATCAGCGAAGCGCCTCCGCCGATAATAACCGAGGAACGCAGACTTCCTGCCCGCGAGCCTTCGGTTCGTGAACCATAGATTCGCGAATCAAAGATTCGAGTTCTGCCAAGGAAAATATCCTCGCTCTTAAACGGCGCTTTTAAAAAGATAGAATCTACTGCCGGAGTTCTGGAAACTCCGAATAATCTATCCTGCGGGAATCTTATTCCAATTAGTTTTTTATCCAATACAGAATGAGAAGTAATTAAAAATAAAAATCTTTGGTCGCCCGATTCGTCAATGGCGGCAATCTCGCCGTCAAGCGGAATATACATTCCGCGCCTGGATTTAATGCTATAACAGCCGATTCCGCCTGCGCGCTCAAAAACAATACGGCGGTCTTCGTCGATAAACAAAACACGCACAGGCCGCCTGAACCCGGTTTCCAGAAATTCATGGTAGACAATTTTATATTCGCCGCCTGCGCTGCCAAAACGTTCAAACAGCAAAAAGCGCTGCTGATCGATACCGCTTACTATTCCAATATATGTCCCGTCACGGGAAATAGCACAGCCAAGAATTACAGAATACCGGGAGCCGCCAGGCTCAAAATAGAAAATACGTTCTCCGCCGGAATTAAAGACTTCTACAACGCCGTCCAGCGAACCTGTCAATACAAGACCGGAAGCTGCATCGATACAGGTTAAAGGAGCGCCGAACTCGTATGTCCATAAAATATTTCCGTTGTCATCAATTTCAGATAACGAGTTTTGCTCGCTGCCAAGAATAAAAACCCTGTCATCCAAAAGAATTGGATAACCTCTTGCATTGTTAATATTAATCTCTGTATTTCTGGCAATATCGTTTATCAGAATATCCGAAAGTTCCGCGCTGTATTCTGCCCACATATTCGGGCTAAGATACATGTCGTTAATCCTGGTTCTGTTTACAGCAAACTGCCCCCTCGAATCGACATAACCAAAACGCGCTCCCAGCGTAAACGGAACAAGCGAGCCGGACTGCTCCCCGATTGAAAGATCATCATCTAAAAGCGAACTTGTCCATCTGTGGGACAATACTGTTTCGCGCGGGATTGGTCTTGCGGCAATAAAAAAATAAACTACGAAAATAAGAATTAAAATGATTATTTGTATTTTTCTTTTGTTTTTAGCCACAACCCCGCCCTTTAATTAGATAATTATATGATATAATAATTCAGGAGGCAAGCATGATTAATAAAGAACAAATGGATTCATTATTCAACGAGGCGCAAAAAATAGCGCTAAAAGCATATTCGCCGTACTCAAAGTTCCGCGTCGGCGCCGCTTTGCTTTGCGAGGATGGAACTGTAATTACAGGCGTAAATGTGGAAAACCGTTCGTTTGGACTTACCACCTGTGCAGAACGGAACGCTGTTTGTACGGCTATCGCAAAGGGATTCCAGCGTTTTATCGCACTTGCCGTATCTACCCCGGACTCCGTTGAGCCGGTTGGTCCCTGCGGCGCGTGCCGGCAGGTTTTAAGCGAATTTATGCAGGGTGAAACACCTGTACGCTTCGCCGGAAGCGGTGTAAATCAGGTAAATACTACTGTTGGGGAGCTTTATCCCCTAGATTCCTTACATGAATTAAAATCTTGAATATATTGGAATCTGTTGACATTTGTTGTCATATCGTGCTATAATCAATATTATGGCTGATGATGATATACTTACCTTAGAAGAGGTTGCCAAGTATTTACGGGTATCTGAACGCACTGTTTACGACTGTGCTCAAAAGGGAGAAATCCCGGCGGGCAAAATCAGAACTGCCTGGTGTTTTAAGAAGTCAGAAATTGATAAATGGGTCAATGACCGTCTGACATCAACCAGTTTGTCGCCGCAGATAAGTCCTGTAAACGCAGAATCGATACTTTCACCGCACCGTATACTTTTTATTAATTATTCAAGCAAAAGAGACGCGCTTCTTGCTCTGGCGGAAAATCTCGCAGCGGTTCCCCAGGTTAAAAATAAGCAGGAATTGTCCACAGAAATTTTAAAACGCGAAGAATTGATGAGTACTGCCATCGGCTGCGGGATAGCCATTCCCCACGTACGCCTTTCTTCGGTGACGGATCTTGTTGTTTCTGTAGGTATAAGCCGCACGAATATTGTCGATTTCCATCCCCTGGATGACGAACCTGTCCGGCTGGTATTCATGATTGCCGCAGCCCATAATCAGCATGCTTACTATCTTCAAACATTGTCATGGTTCAGCACCAAGCTAAAGAATAAAGAACTGCGTGATTCTCTCCTGGCGGCAGAAACTCCGCAGCAGGTGTATGATTTACTGACTGGTAAAATTTAAAAGCTAAAACATCACGCCAATCCAGAACCTGGGATCGCTTACGTCCTGGGCAATTAATCCAATGTCGACTGTTGCCGTAGTCTCCGCCACCAGCCAGCGTATTTCGTGTGACTCAAAACGCGCGCCGGTTCCCGGCAGATCCACAAGTCCCATTGCATGACTGTACTGACGCGAAATCATCATTGCGGCGCGAATGTCGGCTCTGGAAAGAATTATTGCCATAAGCATGGAGCGGTTATCGCAGCTGCTGCGGCCTTCGGTCAGAACAGAAACAAGATTTAAAAAATCGCTTCCGCTTAAGTCCCGTTCGTATTCATGGCTTTGCACAAGCGAAAGCGCTCTTTGCGCAAATGCTCTTCGTTCCGCTTCACCGGACGAGGGCGGTCCTCCCCAGCTGCGCACGATTATATTTGCGGCATCCAGTATCCTGTCATAAGAATCGCGGTAAATAGACCGGTAATAGCGTATCCATGCTTCCTGCCAATTCGGCGAATTAATGTAGTGCTCCATCAGTCTGAATTCGCGTTCTATCAGCGCCTGAGAAGCTGCGGCGTCATTCTCGTGTATCGTTGCATGAAGACCGCCAAAAGCAAGAGGAACCCGCACTTTGTTTCCCCGCGGATAGCTGTATTCAGTTATGGGACCGGGATAACGGCGGTCGGATTCTGCCGGGCAGATTGAGTCCAGAGCCGATATGTGAAACAGGTTTAAATCCATTCCTGCAGAGGGGCCGTATGCAAGCGCAATAAGCATGGGTTTGGTGCCGGTACTGCTCTGGCTAAAGGTGCTGTCAAGCTCGACTGCAAAACCCCAGCCGTCGTTATGGTTAAAATCCAGTTTTAAAATAGCAGCCAGTTTATCACGGTATTGGAATAAATCAACTTCGCCGCGGTTTTCTATCATTCTGTTAACATCATTAACCAGCTCTGTAATGGTTCTGTAGCGGTTGCCGTAAACAACTATATCAAACATCGCTCCGCCGGGACCGCTGAACGAAAACCGGTCTTTGGCGTCTCCATCGACATATTCATATCCTTCCGGTAAATCAATGTAAAACCCCCATGTAGGCGAATACATGGATTCTGCAAAGGCAAAAACCGGAATAAAAAGCAGTAAAATAAATAACTTTTTCATGACATCCTCATTTTAGCGCAGTTGAACTGCCATGTTAATACTTAAAACATTAGATTTGTTCTATGTTATAATATCGGAGTGAAAAACATAAAAATACTCTACGAAGATGAATTTATATTAATTATTGATAAGCCGGCAGGGCTTGCTGTTCAGGGCGGAAAAGGGGTAAAAACTTCGCTTGATTCCCTGCTTGCGCAGGTTCGTACTCCCCCGCCGCTATTGGTTCACAGGCTGGATAAAGATACTTCAGGAATTATATTGACGGCAAAAGAACGGGAAGCTGCGGCGCGTTTTTCGCTGTTGATTAACGGACGGAAAGTCATTAAGCAATACATTGCAGTATGCGCCGGATGCCCCGGACAAAAAGAAGGTGTCATTACAGATAAGCTATTAATCCGCGGCAGCCTGAAAAACTCCGAAACAGGTTTTAAGGTAGTAAAAACCGGCGCTCTTGCGAAAATTAATCTGGAATATTCCATTCTGGAACTTGAACTTGGCACGGGAAGAATGCACCAAATCCGCCGCCATCTTGCCATGAAAGGAAATCCAATATTGGGCGATGATAAATACGGAGATTTTTCCCTGAATAAAAAACTAAAAAAAGAAATAAACCTGAAACGGCTGCTCCTTCATGCTTCCCGGCTGGTAATTAATGATGATGTAAAACTGGATGTATCTGCGCCATTGCCGGAATATTTTAATTCATGTTTATTGCAGTTGACTTAATTACATTTTTTTTCCACAATTAGGAAAATTATGGAAGATAACCTGCAAGTTCCTGTATCGCGCCACTGGCTGGAAAGCTTGAGTACGGACGAGTTAATCAAGCTGGCCGACACTTATGGTATTGATATTCCTCCCGGGCTGGAAAGAATTTTTATTATAGAAGAATTGCTGGAAGCGGCAAATACAGACAGACAGGAAACTACTGACGATATAGAAGTAAATCCTTCCTATTCAGAAACGGCTTTGCTGCCAAAGCAATACAATATTTCATTTATCGAAATAATTATAAGGGATCCTCTCTGGATATATGCATTTTGGGAAATTAAGGGACACGACAGGGAAATACATGAAAATGCAGGTGATTTTGACGGTTATTGCCTGCGTGTTATTCCGATAAACAACGGTGAACCTGATGCTGGTGAAAATTCTTTTACCGTGTCTTTGGATCCCGCAGACAATGCAAGGTATCTGGGTTTTGCAGAACATTCATCACAGGCATCGGGATGTTATGTTATAAAATTATGCGTTAAACGCGGCGATAATATTCAGCAAATTGCTTCTTCAAGGCCTTTTTCGCTGCCAAAGCTGAATGAAAACGATGTTGTTGCAGAACTTGGAAAAAACCCGTTAATGCGGTTATCCGGAGTTCAGGATTTGCAAATAACAAAAAATACGGACCGGCAATCCAGGGCAAGAAGGCAGTAATTATGGACTTCCGTTATGCGATATCATTTGTTTTTGAAGCTCACCTTCCTTTTGTAAGGGAGTACCATAAAGACGATAATTTTATGCAGGCAGGCGAAGAAGGCCGCTACTTTGAATACGTTTCCGAGACTCTCCTTCCGCTTCTTGATGTATTTTACAGGCTGGAAACGGATCACATCCCCTTCCGGCTGTCTCTGGCAATTTCTCCCATTCTTTGCCATTTATTAAGCGATGAACATCTTCAGAAAAAGTATCTGACTTATGTTGATAAGCAAATTGAATTCGGCAGGCAGGAACTTGAACGCACGGCAAACACAGCCGAAAACAAACTTGCTCAGCTTTATTACAATACAATTGTAGACAGAAGAATTGCATACACGGAACGGTACGAAAAAAATATTTTAAAAGCTTTTGATTTTTACAGGAAAAAAGGCAAAATAGAAATTCTTGCTTCCTGCGCAACTCATGCTTTTCTGCCGTTTATCAGCCAAAACCCTGAATCTTTGCAGGCACAAATGGAAATTCCTATTGCCGGTTACCGTAAATATTTTGCAGGTGCTCCTCAGGGGTTTTGGCTGCCGGAACTTGGCTGGACGTCTGCGCTGGAGTCGTACTTAAGGGACTATAATTATTCTTACACAATTGTAGAAAGCCACGGTCTTTTATTCGGCAATCCCGCGCCGGATAAGGGTTGTTTTTTTCCGGTTAAAACATCTAACGGTACTTTTGTTCTTGCAAGAGATCTTCACGCTGTACGCGAAATGGAAAAAATAACAAACGACGAACTGTACCGCAATAACGACAAGGATGTCGGCTACGAACTGCCGCCGGAGACGGTAAGCCAGTTTTTAAGCGCAGAAGGCGAAAGGCATAAAACTGGATACAAGTATTGGGCGCGCTTGAATAATGGATGTGCGTACGATCCAAAAGCAGCATCAGAAAAAATACCGGAGCATGCAAGAACTTTCCTGGAAAACACAATTGCCAGGCTGGAGGAAGCTTCCGCGCATATGCAGGAAATTCCGTTAAGCCTGTATGCGCAAAATGCAAGTTACTTTGGAAATCTTTGGTACGAAGGTCCGCAGTTTATAGAAACGCTGTTTCGGATGGCATCGGGATACAGAGAAATAAAGTTTGTGTGCCCAAGCGAATATATTTATAAACAGAATCTTTCTTCCATTCAGGTTGTTTCTCCGGAATTTTCTTCCTGTGGATTAAACGGTTATGCAGAAACATGGCTTGATGTTTCCAACGACTGGATTTACCGGCATCTTACGCGTTCAATGGAACGAATGACTGAACTTGCAGAACGTTTCCCCGATGACACAGGTCTTAAGGAACGCGCTCTTAATCAGGCAGCAAGGGAAATATTACTTGCGCAGTCTTCGGACTGGCCGGCGCTTTTATACAAACAGGATTCGACAGAATACGCAAGGAACCAGGCAGAAAATGCGCTGCGCAATTTTACAACGATTTATGAAGCTCTTGGCAGCAACTATATCAGCACTGAATGGCTTACTACACTGGAACGCAGGCACAATATTTTCCCGAATATTAATTACCGTGTGTTCAGACATAAAAAATAAATTGAATAATTAGAAATCGAGCCTGTAAAGGTCTTCGATACGTTCTCTTAAATCTTCGCGATCTTCAAGCATTGCAAGGCTTTCTCTTGCAGGTTCATACTTTGGGTTAAGCCTGATAGCTTCTTCCCAGCATATTCTTGCATCGGTAAGGTTTCCCATCGAGTAGGCTTCAAGTCCTAAAAGGTACAGTTCATCAACTTCTTCCGATAACTGAGCGCGTCCGCTGTCTCCAAGATCCAGGCGTACCGCAAGGCTGATTCTGTTTAACGGCTGTAACTGGGTAAGCAGGTCAAGTGAATAATTTACATCAAAAGAAATTTTATCCATGATGATAGCGCTGCCCACTGTGACACGGCTGCCTCCGGCTTTGTACATGACTCCCGCGCGCATTGATAAAAAATTTGTTACATTGGCAGATATACCTAAAGCCGCATACGGCAGTTCGGAAAGCGAAATGTCCATGAGGTTCAGCGGAAGATTAAAATCAAAAGCAAGGGTTAATGGGCGTATTGGTTTATACGAAACTGCCGCATTAACTACTGTAGGCAGGGGTTCTTCAAGCGCGGGAGGACCAAGGTTGCGGATTACAAGCGCTGCAGATGCGTTTTTTTCCCTGGAAGCATATGTTTTTAAAAAATTAAATCTTGTAAGTAAACCGATATCTGCCATTGCCATTGCTGCAGACTGAGACATCCCGGAACCATCGATTTTTTTGTCCAGCTCGTCGGTGTAGTCCGGCATCATGCGGAAGGCGCCTTTTAGGCTCATTCCAAGGGACAGCCCGGAAAAGTAGTATCCGGAGAAAAAGTTATAGGAAGCGTTTAAAATCGCCGCGCCTTCGGAATAATAGCCGCCGGAAACTCTTTCGCCGTAGTAGTTGTACTCGGTAAACGGCGTATACAGCCATTTTAGGCCTGCCGCTACGCCTAAATCCCCGAACCGGGTGGCGTAGGCAATGCCTTCTATCTTGGTATCGGCTATCCAGTTGTTGTGAAAAAATGCCAATTCCGACCTTTGAAGCATAGATGAACCGGCTGGGTTAAACTCCAGAAAGGAAACATCGTCGGCAATTGCAGAAAATGCTCCTGCCATGCCCTCGGAGCGGCCCCCCATGGGGATGTTTAGTATCGGAAAAGCGGTTAAACCTGCATTGTCGTCTATTCCGTAGATATCGTTTAAATACCCGGTAATATTCCCATAGTTGTCTGCATCGGCAGCACCTACGGGTAAAAGAGAAAATGACAGTATCAGGCAAAAAACCGCTATTTTGAGTCGCATGTATATAATATATATCGGATTCCCTTAAAAATAAAGTAGAACTGTGTGCTGAAAAGCCCCCCACAGGTGAAAGTAGAAATGTGTGCCTATTAGTTGCATATGGTCTGGGTGCTGAAAAGTTCCCCCCTGAACGGAGTCTTTCCGGAGTGAAGGGGGGCTTTTCAGCACCCAGACCCTCTCAGGTAAATTTTAAGGCACACATTTCTACGAAAAATTACGATAATATAGTATAGTAATATGGTAATGAATATGGCGAAGTGTGTCCCCAGATCGGCTATTTTTGTACTATTCCCGCTTTTATTGTTTTTTACCGTTATAGCTCCAGTTTACGGCAGCGGCGGCAGAGAAGCTGTGTTAACAAGAGCCGATTCCTTAATCGCCGAAAAAGAATACGAAGAAGCGATACTGATTTTAAGCGATTTTGCCAGACGTAACCCTAATAATTTTGATCAGGCTCAGCAGCGGCTGCGCAAGATTTACCAGATACGCGATGAGTTTAACCGCACGGCAGATGAGCTGATATGGACGCTTTTAAATGATCCTGAAAATAACGAACAGATCCTGGCATTAACAACCAAGCTCTACACTCTGGAAAAAGAAGACAGTCCTTTGCTTGCAAACTTTATTCACAGAACAAGAGATATAGCGCAGTTTAACGTTAGCAGAAACAGGCTGCGAAGCATTCTGGAAAGAGGCCGGGGATTCCTGGACAGAGGTGATTCTGCAGCCGCCATACAAGTCTATGCAGAAGGCATGGATTTTATGCGCGATGAATTTTTTGCGTCCGGTTACGGAGACAGTATAGAAAATGATGTCCGGCGTGAAACAGAAAGAATAAACGCTGCGATGGCGGCTTTCTCACAGACAAGCGCGCAGATGAGTGCAATCTCTGCGGAATTATCCCGGGCTGTTGCTGCAGGTGACATAACAAGAATAAATGAAATAACAGGCAGATTAACGCCGGCAATCGACAGATTTATCGCTCTAAAGCAGGAGTTATACACAACTGATGTCACTTTCAACCGGATTTTAAATACGATAAGAGCAAGAGACCCGGAAATGATCGATCGAAATCATCTTTCGTTTCTTTTGATTGTAATTCATGGGCGCACAGAAGAAGATATACAGGAAGGAATGCTTGGCGCTTTTGATGCTTACTGGAGAAATGCAATTAATCCGGTTATTACAGCGGTTACAGAATATATCCAAAGAAGCAATGCCGCAGCCATTACAGCATTTAACGGCAGAAATTACGCTGCTGCAGCGGCTTCTCTGGACAGAACGGAAAGTTATGTGAACCTTTCTACGCTGCTGTTTGGGAGACACAGGCAGCTTATTTCCGGATCTGCACCGCAGACAATAACTCTTTTTGGCAATAATATTCTGCAGGCAGATATTCCGCCGTATCTGGAGATAAGAGCTTTAAGCGAAGCGAATAACGCGCTGTTACAGGCATCCAATGCCGGCTCACGTATGAATATTGATCGTTCGTCGTTTACGCGCTGGCAGGAAGGAACGATTAATACAACACAGGCGCTTAATAGCGAGCAGCAGACAAGAAGCAGTATTACCGGAATACAGAATTCCATAAGCAGCATAAGAACCAGCGCCACTCAGGCAAATACAGAAATTAACAGTTATCATACTACTGCACATATTACAAATACATTAACAGTTATAGAAACCCTGAGCACTGCCCTTCTTGCAGAAGAACGCCAGTCGGCTCAAAGATATTATAACATTGCGTATAACAGTCTTCAAAATAACCTTGTAGCCAGAAGAAGCGAACTTGAAAGAGGCAGAGCTCTTCTTAACGGAGAAAGCCGCACAAGCGCAAACGGCATTGTAACAGTTTACAGGTATCCAACCGAAGCGCTTGAAGAACTTACTGCCATGCTCTCAGCTTCCGCGATTGATCTGCAGGGAGGAAACGCTGCGTTGACGCAGTTCAGAAGCGAACCGGCGGCAATATCAAACTTTGAAGATATTTCCGGCACATTAACAAGACACCAGACGGCAGTTAATGAACTTACCGAAGTCCGCGCGCAGGGTCTGGCGCTTATCGAAACAGCGCGCACAAGATCGTCCCAGGCAGAAGCATTCAGGCAGGAAGGAGAGCGTCTCTTAAGGGAAGCCCAGGCTGCTTTCCAAAGACAGGATTACGATGTTGCAAGAGAAAGAATTCAAAGAGCATCGGACAGGTTTAATGATTCGCTGGAAATACAGGAATCAGCATCCCTGCGGCAAGTTCGTGACACGCAACTTGTCAGCCTTGGGCAGTCAATCAATATAGCGGAAAACGAAAATATAATTACAGAAGTCCGTAATATGATTAATGCTGCGCGTAACTCATACTTTAACGGAAACTTTCAACAGGCGGAAGACAGCCTTTTAAGGGCAAGAAACAGATGGCGCGTAACAAACCCCGATGAAAACGAAGAAATTATTTATTGGCTTGGCATTGTACGCACTGCAATGTCAGCATCAAGCGACAGAGTAATTCCTCCAACTGCTCCGCTCTATGCGGAGATGAGCCAGCTTTTAAGTCAGGCGCAGAGAAATTATGAAGAAGGTGTCCGCCATATAAATGCAGGTCAGCGCGCTCTTGGAATTGCAAAGTTTGACGAAGCGCGGCAATTGGCAAGAGAAGTAAGATTGATGTTCCCGGTTAATCAGGAAGCCGGTATTTTAGAATTAAGAATAGAGCAATTTTTGGATCCGGCGGCTTTTAACGCAATGTTTGAACAGAGGGTAAGAACTGCCATTGCCGGAACAAGAATGCGCTCCATTGAAGCTTTTGCAGACCTTCAGAACCTTGCAGAAATAAATCCCCGGTATCCAAACATGAGAGCGATTTTAAATCAGGCGGAAATTGATATGGGTTACCGTCCGCCGCCGATTAACCCGGCAAACATTGCAAGATCAAACGAACTTACTGCTTCTGCAAGCAGGATCGTAGAAACAAACGCAACAGCTCAATACGAAGTTGCTCTTGCACAGTTAAACGAAGCAATTACTTTAAACCCCAACAATACACAGGCGCCGCAGGTAAGAGACAGACTGCTTAGCAGAATGAGTGTTCCCGGCGGCATTGTATTATCAAGTGAAGACGAAGCCGAGTATCAAAGAGCATTACGCGAGCTTAACTCCGGCAATAACCTTGTGGCTCTTGCGCTTGTAGAAAGGCTCATGCAGAATCCAAGAAACCGCAACATTACCAAACTGATAGAACTACATCGAAGGATACAATCTGTATTATGATCAAAAATATTTGCTTAATTGTATTCTTTCTTGCAATAGCGGCTTTTTTACCGGCAGAAGATTTTTTCTGGGAACAGGCAGAACCCTTTACTCCCAGGCCGGGAAAATTTCCTGTAAACGCAAATTCAAGTGATTTTTCGGTTATTGCCTGGCAGGAAGTTACACCTAACAGAGACGGCGGCGGCAATATAAATATACATCTGGCGGTAAAGGAATCCGGAAAAGACTGGGAACAGCGGGGAATGGTCGGCGGCCCGTACGCATTTTTGGGTACAGAGCCGTCAATTCTTAGCATGGTAATTGATAACCGCGGCAGGATATTAATTGCCGCAGCTCCCGGCGGCGCTCAGGCGGAAATACTAATTTCCGAAAACAGAGGTGTAAGTTTTACAAAGCAAATGGTTAATCTGGGCGCAGAAAATTCTGTCGCTCCCCGCCTGTATGTCCGCGCCGACGGCGGATACTTTTTGTTTGTAACAAGAGGCCGTTCGCAGGCGCTCTCTATTTATTATTCACGCTCAGATAACGGCACCACATGGTCGCCTTTTGAATTTTTTACGCCGGAAAATGCGCTTGCGCTTAATTTTCTTCCGGCTCATGCAAGTTTAGGACGCAGGGATATAGTATTTTTTCAGTCTCTTATCATGGGAATTGAATCGATATCGACATTCCAGCTTTTTTATAAAATAAGCGAAGACGGCGGCAGAACCTGGTCAGAAGCCGTGCGTTTTACTACTTTTAACGATCCGGTAGTACAGGGGCAGCCCGATAATTTTGACAATCAGCGCCCGCACCTTACAAGATACGGAGAAAATTTATTGCTGGTTTGGGAACGGCGTTTGGCAAACCGTACACCGCAGATTTACAGTGCAATAATCAATTCAAACGCAGGTATTATAGGCCGTGTTGAACGAGTAAACAGTACAGAAGCGTATTGTAATAATCCAATCGGGTTTGTTTACGATAACACTCCTACGGTTGTCTGGTTTGATAACCGCAGCGGAAATAACAGAATTATCATGGCAATCCGCGGAGACTTTGACTGGCAGAATCATTTGCTTTCTCCTGTTACTGCAGAAGCATCTTTTGCAAGACCTGTAGTATGTCAGGACGGCGTATACATTTTTTGGCAGATAACTGCGAGGGACACAGGGCGTATCCACATACTTTCGCCGGATCGCTCGGTAGACAGTCCGCGCATAACGGCAGTCAACTTTACTCCAGCAAGAGTAAACCGCGCGGAAGTAGCGCGTGTTACATGGAACATACCGTCAGACACATCCGGCATTGTAGGATTTTCGTGGAGCTGGAGTCAGGATCAAAACGCGGTGCCGCCGGAACAAATAATGATTTACAATATCGGCAACACATCAAATCTAAACCTGGAACATATCGCTGCAAACGACGGTAACTGGTATTTCAGCGTCCGCGCCCAGGATTATGCAGGCAACTGGTCGCAGCCTTCGCAGGCATTGTTTATCAGAAAAAGCGCGCCGCCGCCGCAGGTAAAAATAATTGATCCCGAACTGGATGAGCGCGGATTTCTTTTGTCCAATACTTTCAGATTGTTATGGGAACAGTCTGCCGATCCGTATCTGGCAGGATATACATGGAGCCTCCAGTACCTGGGCGCTAATGAAAACGCCGCTGTCGGCGCGCCTCCTTCCAGAATCATGGGAACAAATACTTCCATAAGTTATGCAAATCAGGATAACGGCATATGGGCATTTTCTGTTTCTGCAATTGATCAGGCAGGTAACATAGGACCGCCGTCAAATATAATTTTTAGAACAAATAAATTCATTCCCTTCACAAGCGTCAGTTATGTTGATGCTCAGCAGGATGATCAGGGAATACTTACAATCAGAATAATAGGCCGCGGATTTACATCTAACGGCCAGATAACTTCCATCGTCCTGGAACAGGAAGGAAGACCGGAACAAGCTGCCAGCAGCTTTAACATTGTATCGGACAGGGAAATCGGCGGATTGATGTTCGAAAACATGGAAGAAGGCCAGTACCGGTTAAGATTAAATCACTCAACAAGGGGATGGTACACTGCCAACTCCTTTATTCCAGTCGCAAGAACAGGAACAGTTAAATTCGGCGACTATACCAGAGAATGGATTTCTTCCTGGCGAATTCAACAGCGGGGATGGATAACGATTAACCCGATCATGGCGCTGGCTGCACTTATGCTCATCCTATGCGCTCTTGGAGTGCTTGCCGTAGTCCGCGGCATTGCCGGAGTTATCACAGAAAATTCATTAGTAAAACAGGAAGCGCTTGCTATTATTACAGGAGATTTTATGCCATTTGAAAAGAAACAAAAAATAATGCAGATACAAAGAAGGGGAAGCGGCTTACGCCGTAAACTTACTTCTTTTACTATCGTGCTTATTCTCATGGTAATCATTATGATTTCCACACCAATGTATATCATCATGACAAATACACATCAGCAAACGCTGCTTACAGGTTTAAGGGAACGTTCAAAAGTTCTTCTCGAAGGGCTTGCATCCAGCGCCAGAGCTTATCTTCCTATCGCTATCCAGTCCATGGGTGAACGCGGTGAGCTGGAATTAATGTTCCTTCCCGCACAGTCCTCGGCTATTACTGAAGCTAAATACATAACCATTACAGGTTACGGTTATAATTCCATACATACAGATCATGTCTGGGCATCCAATGATCCCGATATCCTTTCTAAAATTGACACGACAGAAATGAGGCCTGGCACTTCGCGGCTTAATGATTCAATAAGTCCGTTTTATGCCGAGATAACAGAAGAACTTAACAGTAACGCGCAGGCAGAAGCAGGCAGTCTTTCACAGAGTATTGCAGAATTAACAGAAGCCTTCCTTGCCTTGCTTCTGCGCACA